>NZ_AP026803.1:1110000-1410000 GCF_033096005.1 Lactobacillus xylocopicola
CAAATAATTTTCAATTGCTTGCGCATATTCCTTACGTAAGTTATGGTAAAAGATTCGTGGATCCTTTGAAATTAACCGAATATTAGCATAAAAAATTTTGTTTTTTTTGATTTTTTCAAGCATGCGGAAAAACATTTGCGTAATTGATTCTCCACTATTAGAACGCAAGGTTCTTCTAATCTGAATTTTCAGCACTTCCGTAAACATGTCACTCATATTGTGGTATCGCAGGTAAAAAAGCCGCCGACTGATAGCTGCATCTTCACAAAAATCTACTACCCGGTACCTTTTTCGCGAACAGTTTGATAATTTTTCCAGCAGTACTTGCTCATGTTCAATAACTTCCATATTTCCTCCTTTTGCCTAAAATGTATTAATTTGTAATCTAGATAGTTTAAATTTATCAGTTTTTCGGCAACTTAACAAGGCTAACTGTTAAAAAATACCATAAATTTTATTTGCAGTAATCATTAGTTTAATCAAATAAAAAGACAAAACTGAAAATCCAGTTTTGCCTTTTTATGCTTGGCTATCATGGCGTGCCTTACGCTGACGCATTGCCTTTCTAAGCTGATGACGCTGCTCAAGCTTACGTTTCTGGGCCCGATCACGCTGAATCACCTGTTTGATTTTTTTCTTATAGCCAGGTTTGCGCTTATTTTTGACCTTTTTTACATAGCCTTTTACCTTAGTGTCAACATCATGAACAGTTGCACTACGGTCACGGCGACTGCGGTAGTGTTTACGCGGAACTAATTCCTCATTTTTGATTTCCACAAAATCAAAGTGAATCCCCATCTTTTCCAAGCCCGCAATACTCTTCATTTCATCTTCACGAATTAAAGTCACGGCATGACCAGACATCCCATTGCGCCCAGTCCGCCCAATACGGTGCACCACAAATTCCAGATCACGCGGAAGCTCATAATTGACTACTAAACTAACACCATCAATATCAAGGCCGCGGGCGGCCAGGTCTGTAGCTACAACGTACTGGTACTGATCAGCCTTAACCTCGCGCAGGGTGCGCTTACGTTCACGCTCGGTAATCCCGCCATGAATCTTAGCAACGCGTAAGCCTTCGTCCTGTAAGAAACGTGTTAACTCATCAACCGTTTGTTTGGTATTAGCAAAAACCAAAGCCAAGTAGGGCTGCCCCATCGTTAATAGTTGGTATAAAACCCGCTTGCGCTTCTTCGCACCAACGTCAATTAGGTCATTTTTTATAGTTGGCGAAATTACAGCCGGATTATCGATAACAATCTGCTCTGGCTTGGACATGTACTTACGCAAAAAATTGCTTAACTTAACTGGAATGGTCGCCGAAAATGCAGCAAAGGTAGTACTTCTAGGCATTCTCTGGGCAATGAAGTCGATATCGCTCAAAAAGCCCATATCTAAAGTCATATCGGCCTCATCAATGACGAAACTTTTTACCTCATCAAGGGGTAGTAGTTTCTTTTCCACAAAATCATGTAAACGCCCCGGTGTTGCAATAACCACTTGCGGTTTGTGATTAGCTAGTTTCTTCAGCTGGCGGTCACGGTCACTGCCCCCCGCAAAGTGTGCAATTGAAATATTGAGTCCCGTCGCATCACGCAATTGCCGGGCAACCTGATAGAGTTGTTCTGATAATTCACGACTAGGAGCAGTTAAGATGGCCTGCGGGTACTCCAAACCTTCATCGAGCTCATTCAGCACCGGAATTAAAAAGGAGTGAGTCTTGCCCGACCCAGTAACAGCTTGGACTACTGTATTCTGACCCGCCAGTAAAACCGGAATCACTCTTTCCTGAACCGGCGTTGGGGTACTGAAGTTAATCTTGGTCAGGCCCGACCTAACGGCAGGTTTGAGCTGTTCATCTTGAAAAATATTACTCATGCTTCTCCTGGTATTTCTTAGTTACTTCAACCAGTTCAGCAAAGACCTGCTTTACTTCCGCCAGGTCCTTAGCATTGGCACCACTGGCTAGAGCGTGACCTCCACCATCATGTTGGGCGGCTAAGTCATTGATTACAGGACCCTTGGACCGGTAATGCACTCTGAAAGTACCGTCTGGCTTTTCTACAAACACGTTCCAAGCAATGATGTCCTTGATTCGGCCCGGGGTAGAAACTGTACAAGCTGCCTGTTCCGCATCAACTCCGACCTTATCCAACATTTTTTGGGTTAAAACAGCATAGGCGGCACCACTAGGATCAACCTTCATGCTATCCAATGTCTCTGCCTGTAACTTAGCTTGCTCAAAGGTCACATCGCTAATGTTACGGGCAATTTCGTTAATGTCGATCCCGGTTGATGTCAACTTTGCGGCCACTAAGAAGGTATGAACATTAGTTTCTGAATACATAAACCGCCCAGTATCGCCTACAAGACCAGCATATAAGGGATATGCAACTTCAGCTGTCAGGGGCAAATTTCGCTCCATAATGAATTCAGCCACAATTTGCGAAGCAGCAGGGGCATCTTCTTCAACGTAATTCAGGTCACCGTATGGTTCAACGTTGGGATGGTGATCAATCTTAATTAGCACTTTACCATGGTCATATAACTTATTAGCAATGCGAGCCGTGTTACCGGTATCGGTCGTAATTACCAAAGCACCATGGTAGTCTTCTTCCTTGACGTCATCCATTTTATTAATCCAAGCCAGGTCACCCTCATCATTGTCGCCAGCACACAGAATCCGCTTGTCAGGAAATTCCAACTTTAATGACCGTGCAAGTCCAGCTTGCGAGCCTAAAGCATCTGGATCTGGGCTGGTGTGACGATGCAAAATAATGGTGGAGTATTCCTCGATTTTTTGATAAATCTCTGCAAATGTGTTCATTTAATTTCTCCTTAAAAAATATTCTTTAGTACTTTAACTATTTTACCAGAAAACTTACTCAATCTGTAAACAAGTCTAAAGTAATGTTCTCGAAGTCTGCCTCAGAAAAGTCCGTTGCGGTAACACCAAGCAATCTGATACCAACATTTAAGAATTGCGTGGCCAGAGGATCAAACAGGGCGCGCGCAGCTTCATAAATTTCAGTTGAAGCATTGGTCGCATGGTCTAACTTATGACGCTTAGTGACTGTTTCAAAATCATTATTGCGAATTTTCAAAACAATAGTGTTAGCAAAAAATTCACGATTTTGCAATTTCTCCGACAAGTCAAGGGCGTAATTCCTGATGTTGGTCAGGGCTACTTGCTCATCATAGACACAAGGCTCATAAGTACGCTCAATTCCAATTGACTTACGATTACGTTCATTATCAGGGACTACTCGCGACAAGTCAATACCATTAGCATGCGCAGCCATCATATAACCCGCACGATTGAATTGATCAATCAGCTGGCGAACATGCATTTTTTGCAAATCACCACCGGTATAAACCCCCAGCTCAGCTAATCGAGCCTGTGTCTTGGGACCAATACCGTGAAAGTTAGCAATTTTTTGCCGGGCTAAAAATGACTTGGCTTCACTTGGCAGAATGACTGTCCGCCCAAGGGGCTTCGAGTACTCCGACCCCATTTTGGCTAAAAACTTGTTATATGTTGCACCGAACGAACAGTTCAAGCCAACTTCTTTTCTTATGCGTGCCTGCAAATCAATGGCCAGTTGAACTGATGAAGTAGCGCCAAGTTTATTCTGGCTCACGTCCAAGTAAGCTTCATCTAAAGCAATCGATTGAATAGTATCAGTCAGCTCAGCCATCATTTGATGAATCGCTAGCGAAACCTGACGATACTTGGCAAAATCTGGGTTTAAAAACTTCAACTTCTCTTGGGGAACCAGCCGCAACGCCTTAGCCGAGGCCATGGCTGAATGGACACCAAACTGCCGGGCAACGTAATTACAAGTTGCAACGACCCCATGCCCATTGTTGTTGCGGGGATCTTGGCCAATGACCACCGCCTTATTTTTAAGCTCGGGATGATCGCGAATTTCAACAGCAGCATAAAAGGCATCCATGTCAATATGGATGATTTTGCGGTGGGTGTCATTCTGCGGGAGCAAGCCGTCGCTATAGTCATTCATAAATCCAGCGCTCAGTCGCTGACTCAAATATTTCACTTGCAGCCCTTGGCCCCATGCGATATGGCAAGTACTGAGCTGGTTCTTGTCCAGCTTGGTTATCTTTTTGCCAGGCCGCTTCAACCGCATCAATAAAGAGCCAGAATTTCTTCAGTTCGTTCCATTGGGTAAAATTAGTTGCATCATTGACAAAAACATCCCGTAAAAGCCGTTCATAGCCATCTGGTACTTGGGCTTCTTCTTCTTTTGCAAAATGGTAGCCCAAATTTTCACGCCGAATACCAGGTTCATTGATTTTTTGGCCGTTAATCGTAATGTAAATCTGCATGTCGGGATCGATCACAATCGTGATGTTATTAGAATGGGCCTGACCGTATAAGTTGGACATGTGTTTTAACACAATGTCAATCCGGCTCTTCTTTTCCCGCATCTCCTTACCCGTCCTAAAGTAGATCGGCATTCCCGCCACGGGTCCCTGCTTAAACTTGACCTCACCAGCCACAAAAGTCTCTGTGGTTGAATCAGCCGCAACATTAGCTTCCTGCCGGTAGGCAAAAGTTGTATCACTCCCTAGATACTGACCACGCACAAAGTGCCGGGCAATTTCAGCTTCACTAGGAATCAGTAGACTATCCAATAATTCCTGTTTAGCAGCATGAATGCTCTTAGAGCTTAAGTCCTCAGGCTCGGGCATCGCCAGCAGGGTAATAATTTGAAAAATATGATTTTGAACCATATCCCGCAGAGCACCTGAAGTTTCATAGTAGCCTCCCCGCGCTTCAACGCCGAGCTGCTCGGCCAAGGTTACCTGAATGTTTTTAATTGTAGAATTATTCCAGACGTTTTTAATTAGCGGGTTAGTCAGCCGCAGCGGCAAAATATTCTGGATCATTTCCTTACCTAAATAATGATCGATCCGGAAAATATCGTCTTCAGTAAAGGAAGCCGTAATTTGTTGGTTCAACTTTTCAGCCGAAGCTAAATCGCGGCCAAATGGTTTTTCTATTACAATCCGATTGAAGCCCGTACTAGTCAGGTGCTGGTCATTGATATGTTCCGCAATCGTACCAAAAAAGCGTGGGGCCATCGCCATATAAAAAATTCGATTACCTTGGGCACTATAGCGGTCATCAAGTTCCTGGGCTAAACTTTTGAGTGTCTTGTAATGGTCAATATTGGTCACATCATGAGATTGGTAGTAAAAGTGACTGGCAAAGGTTTTTAAGTCATTTTCATTGACGGCACTGTGCGTTTCATGAACGGCGTCACTGACCTGATCGCGCAAGAAGTCATTGGTCCACGGGCGGCGGGCGGTGCCAATAACCGCAAAATTATCGTGAATCAGTCCCTGTTCATAGAGATTGAACAGGGCTGGATAAAGTTTACGGTGAGCCAGATCGCCGCTTCCGCCAAAAATAATCATCACCACTGGAATATTTTTCATGAAAAGATCCTTTCCCTAAAATACTTTTGATTAGTCTTATTCTATAATACTTTCTTTAGAAACTTTAGTCTTTGACCCCAGTTAAGCAAAATCTTACCAAACTAGCCAAAATAAAAAGTGCCAAACTGGCACTTCTTGCTATTCTGCTGAATCATCTTTAGAATCATTTGCTTGGTCTTTTGTTGGCTTTTTAGCCGGCTCAGCAGGTTTAGCTTCTTTGGCGGGTTCAGCTTCCACTGGTTCAGAAGAAGCGGCAGGGATGATCTGCTGCACTGCCATCCGGTTAAAGGTCAGGTAGATCCCATCAGCGTCAACCACTACGGTCTTATCTTCAGTGTTAACCGCGTCAATCTTACCATGGAGTCCGTCAATCATGACCACGTGGTCACCTTTTTTCAGCTCGTTCATCATTTCCATTTTTTGCTGTTGCTGCTTCTTTTGGGGCTTGATCATGGTAAAGTACATCAAGCCAATCACAACTGCAAAAATTACAATTGTCCAGATGCTATTCATGCCGGTATTAGCTGCTAAAAATAAAGTATTCAATTTTACACCTCATCAGTTTAAAAATATCAATCAAGTTAATTATACAAAAACTATTGCGTATTTGCACTACTCATTTGGAACAGGCAGCCCTAGCTGCAAATACGCCTTCTTTGTTACCATCCGCCCGCGCGGCGTCATCAACAGAAAACCTTGCTGCAATAAGTAGGGTTCGTATAAAGACTGGATTGTTTCCACATCTTCTCCCGTATTAGCGGCCAGCGTCCGAATACCAACCGGTCCACCGTGATAGTTCTTGATAATTACCTGCAAAATCTTACGGTCGGTCTGGTCTAGACCTTCATCATCAACTTGCAGCTGCTTAAGCGAAGCTGCCGTAGTCGGAAAGGAAATTACTGATTCACCCTTAACTTGGGCGAAATCGCGCACTCGCCTGAGCAGACGGTTAGCCACCCGCGGCGTTCCCCTTGACCTCCGAGCCAGTTCCTGGGTAGCCGCGGGTGCAATCTTAATGTTAAAAACCGCGCTAGACCGGCTAATAATTTTGCCTAATTCAGCGGTCTTATAATACTGCAAATGCTCCACAATCCCGAAGCGATCACGCAGCGGCGCTGCCAGTTGACCAGCCAGAGTTGTTGCACCAATCAGGGTAAAGGGTGGCAGCGGAACGTGAACCGCATGAGTTGTCTGACCTTCACCAATGACAATATCAACATAGTAATCTTCCATCGCCGAATAGAGTACTTCTTCAATCGGCTTAGCCAGGCGGTGAATCTCGTCGATAAACAAAATATCACCTGGCTCTAGGTCGGTCAGCAAGGCAACTAGGTCCCCCGCCTTCTCAATGGCGGGGCCACTCGTACTCTTTAAGTGCACCCCGAGTTCATTGGCAATTACAAATGCCAAGGTTGTCTTTCCTAAACCAGGTGGTCCATATAACAGAACATGGTCGAGGGCTTCATCACGCTTTTTGGCGGCTTCAATATATACTGCCAGCTCTTTTTTGACCCGCTCCTGGCCCAGATACTCGTCCAGCGTCTGCGGGCGCAACGTGAATTCCGTCTGCTCTTCCGCTTGTCCCTGACTTTCAGCCGAAACAAGCATCTTTTCATTATCTGCCACCTGTTTCACTCCCCTCTAATACTTTACTTCCATTATAGCAATAATTACTTCTTAAGAAGTAAGGCCAAGCCTTTTTTAATATATTGTTCAGCGCTTAACTCATCTTCTTCTGCCAACTTAGGCGTAATGCGGTCGACTTCTTTTTGCGTATAACCCAGAGCCAGTAAGGCCAGTAGCGCATCGTTTAACTCTGGTCCGACTTCTTGGTCGCTAGCTTGGTTAAGCTTTTGAACGTAGTCGCCCAACTTGCCCTTTAAGTCGAGCACAATTTGCGACGCCGTCTTCTTGCCCACCCCAGGAAAATGGGTCAAGTACTTGACCTCACCTTGCTCGATAGCCGCAGCAAGCGAGTTACTATCCTCGGCAGCCATAATCGCCAAGGCCGACTTGGGTCCGATTCCGCTCACACTAAGCAACTTCAAAAAAAGCCCCTTGTCTGCTTCAGATCGAAAACCATACAGGGCAATGCCAGTATCCCTGACAATCTGTTCAATAAAAACTTGGACCTTTTGGCCCTCTTGGTAGGCAAAGGGAGTGGGGCTGAAGACTTTATAGCCCACACCGCCAACATCAATAACAAGGTAGTTCGGCTTTATTGCACTAATTTTTCCAGCTAAATATTCATACATTAACTTAATCCTTTTTAAACATTTTTTGTAATTCACTCTGCCGCAACTGCACAATTACTACCTGACCGTTAGCATCATGGTAGGGGTCAGTCAGTGCTCGTAAGTGCGCCAAAAGGTCTTCGCAATCCGCCGTCGTTAATTTTTTACGGCCAGTGACTGCCCGTTGCGCCTGATCAGCAGCAATGTGTTTAAACAAGTTGGCCAAATTGTTTTGGTCAACATTCAAGAAACGGTCAAGGATAGCGCGCACTGACTTTTCTAGCTCTCCACTGAGCCAAGTGGGATAGGACCGCAAAACAAAAGTATTTTGCCCAAAGTCTTCGAGGAAGAGACCAATTTTTTTGATTTCGTTCAACTTTTCCTTAATCTGGATAAACTCCAAATTGCCGAATTCTAACATTAAAGGAGTAAGCAAACCCTGCTGGTTGATCTGCTGCTGTCCGTCAAGTTCACGCTTAATCTGGTGAAAACTGATAAGCCGCCGAGCGGCTACCTGGTCAACTAGGTATAAATCGCCAGCACTAGCCGCCACCAGATAGCTACGCGTCTGTCCCACCAGGCTTAATTCGGGCAGGCTACTCCCCAAACGTTCATCTCCTTTGGAGATAACCGTTTTCCCGCCGGCAGTTGGAAAAGGGGTAAGCTGCTCTTGCCGAGCAACATTTTTTTGCCAAGTTTTAGTAATTAGATAACGATCATCATCACGCGGTTGATTCAAGTCAACATATTGCTGGTGCGATTTGCTGTCTATTTGCGTTGCTGGGCTTTCATTGACCTCATCCACTACCGGGGCACGCTCAGTTTCGACCACATTTTTGTTTAAGTTAAATTGCAGTTGATCAACTAAGGTTGTTGCCCTAGTTGCCCTCAAGTTGGCTAGCGCCGAGCCTTGAACTTCTTTGTCCAGTAGTGCGTCACTAATTGCCCCAGTAATCAACCGGCGCAGACCAGTTTCCTTAGATAATCGCACCTCACGCTTAGTGGGGTGGACATTTACATCGACTAACAGTGGATCGGTCTCAATTTGCACCACTGCGATCGGGTAATGCTTAACCGCCAGATTAGTGCCATAGCCATCCAAGATTGCCGCTGCCAGCTGGAAGTTTCGAATGTAGCGACCATTCAACAAAAGTGAGATGAAGTTGCGGGTTGACCGGGTGAGTTCCGGTTTGGAAATTAATCCAGAAACCGTAAAATCACTGTCACTGCTGCTGAATGGAATCATTTTACTGGCAATATTACGTCCGTAGACATTAGCCACCGTCTGACCCAAGTTACCATTGCCAGCTGTTTGCAACAAGGTTCGCCCTTCATTAACCAAGGTAAGCGCTATTTGCGGGTAGCCCAAAGCAAGGCGGTTAATAATATCAACAATTTTCATCATTTCCGTACGTGGACTACGCAAATACTTTAGTCGCGCTGGCGTATTATAGAATAGGTCCTTAACTGTAATTTGGGTACCTTGGACTGCAGCAGCATCTTCCTGAATCGTTTTAGTCCCCGCCGTAAATTCTGCTCGCGTGCCGGCCGCGTTACCGGTATTAGTCAGAATTTCCACCTGACTAACAGCGGCAATCGAGGCCAATGCTTCGCCGCGAAAACCTAAGGTACTTATGTTAAACAAGTCATGCTCAGTATTGATCTTACTTGTTGCATGCCTGGTAAAAGCAAGCTCCAGCTGGTTACCAGCAATACCTGAACCGTTATCCTGAACGATAATTTGCTTGAGTCCAGCATCAATCACGTCAACCCGAATACGGCTACTACCAGCATCAATCGCGTTTTCGACCAATTCTTTGACTACACTAGCCGGTCTTTCAATTACCTCACCAGCCGCAATTTGGTTGGTTAAGTTAACCGACAGTTCATGAATTTTAGCCATGATTATTGCTCATCCCTTAATTCTGCTTGCCAACTTTCAACTAACTGCATCACTTGCAGTGGTGTTTGATCTGCTAAATAAAGATTGGAAATATCGTCCAAAATATCTTTTTCCTTGTCTGACCGTTCGGCCTTGCCTGCAGTACCGATAGCGTCTTGTTCCTGGCTTGCTTGATCTACACTGAATAAGTCAAGCTGGGCTGAAGTTGGGTTAAGGTTGCTGCCTTGTGCCTCAAGTCGATTCAATAACTTAGTGGCCTGACGCAAAACCTTGCGCGGCATCCCAGCAAGTTGAGCCACGTGGATGCCGTAACTCTGGTCGGCCGGCCCCGGCAAAATCTTGTGCAAAAAAATCAACTTGCCATTTTCTTCTGTCGCACCAACATGAATGTTTTTGAGGCGGGGTAGGGTCTGCTCCATAGCCGTCAATTCATGGAAGTGGGTGGCAAACAGTACCTTGGCCCCAATCTCATCATGCAAGTACTGGACAATTGCACCAGCTAAAGCCATGCCGTCATAAGTAGCAGTTCCGCGACCGATCTCATCAAACAAGACCAGACTACGCTTAGTGGCATGCATCAAGGCATCATTAGCCTCGGTCATCTCAACCATGAAGGTACTCTGTCCTGATATTAAATCATCTGCTGCCCCGATCCGAGTAAAAATTTGATCAAAGATTGGTAAATCCGCACTAGCGGCCGGCACAAAGGAGCCTACCTGGGCCATCACGGCAATCAAGGCCATCTGCCTCATATAGGTACTCTTACCAGACATATTGGGTCCGGTAATAAGAAAAATATCGGTATCTTCTGCTAACTTAACATCATTGGGGATATAAGAGCCAGCCTGCATTACCTGTTCAACCACCGGATGCCTACCTAGGGTAACTTTTACATCCTGATTATCAGTGTGAAAGCTAGGCCGACAATAATTATTGTCTTCTGCAACTTGGGCAAAAGAGCAGTATACATCTATAGCGGCAAGCTGCGCAGCCAGGTCTTGTAAGGCTGGAATGTACTTCTTTACTTCGTCACGAAGTTTTACGAACAGGTCATGTTCCAACTCAGTTGACTTAGTTTGCGCTTCCAAAATCAGGTTTTCATGTTCCTTGAGTTCTGGTGTGATGTACCGCTCCGCATTAGATAGTGTCTGTTTGCGTGTATAACGGTCGAGTGGCACCTTACTCTTATTTGAATTAGTGACTTGAATATAATAGCCAAAAACAGAATTAAAACCAACTTTCAGATTATCAATCCCAGTTTGCTGTCGTTCGCTTTTTTCCATTTCCATCAGCCACTTTTTGCCATTGTTCATTGCGTCACGGTAGCGGTCGAGCTGACTATCTACACTAGCTCTGATTAAGTTGCCTTCAGTTGTTGAAATTGGGGGCTGATCGACCAGCGTGGCAGTAATTAACTGCGCCACACCCTTGAGCGGGTCAATCTTTTGCGCAAAATCTTGCAATATCTTACTATCCGACTTTTGTAAGGTTGCCATTATCGTTGGCACAGCTGCAAGAGAGTGCGCCAACTGTAACAGTTCTCTACCGTTAACATTGCCAAAGGCGATGCGCCCGGTTAAGCGCTCCAAGTCATAAACTCCCTTGAGTGCGTCTGCCACGCTCGCGCGCGTAAAATAACCATCAAGTAGTGCTTGGACCATCTCCTGGCGGTTAGTCAGCTTAGCAACAGTTAACAAGGGGCGCGCTAGCCACTGCTTAAGCAATCTGCCACCCATTGCTGTCTGGGTCTTATCCAGTACCCAAAACAAGGAGCCCATCTTCTTACCGGTTTTAGCCGACGCAATCAGCTCCAGATTCTCTTGCACAGTATGCGACATCTGCAAATACTGGCTCACTTCATAACTGCGCGCAACCTGCAAGTGCGCCAAACTGCGATGTTGCGTTTGAAGAATATAAGCGACTAATTGAGCCACCGCTGCTTTTTCTGCTTGATTAGTTAACTTTTGTTGGGCAAAGGAAATTTCAGCGTGTGTTTCAGTCAACTCCGCCGGTGCCGAAACAGTAATGTTAGCCTGATGCAAAAAATCGCTGGCACTGTCACTCAAGTGACCATTATAAATAACTTCTCTCGTGCGCAATGACAAAAGTTCGTTAGCAACTGCCGACCAAGCCTTCAAATGCGTAGCAAACATCTCCCCCGTCGACAAATCACTGTAGGCCAGGCCAAAAGAATTTTTCGTAGTCACCACCGAGGCTAGGTAGTTAACCTCCTTAGCTTGGCTAGGCTTGTCACTAATGTGTGTACCGGGGGTCACTAACTGAATAATGCCCCGCTTGACCATGCCCCGAGCTTTTTTAGGATCTTCTAGTTGTTCACACAAGGCGACCTTATAACCCTTTTCGACCAGCGTATCGACATAAGATTCCACTGCAACGTGAGGGACCCCCGCCATTGGAATAGGGGTTTCACTCTTGTTTGACCGGTGAGTTAGTGTCAATTCCAATAGTTGCGCACCCTTAACCGCATCATCTTCAAATAATTCATAAAAATCGCCGACACGATAAAAAAGAAAAGCATCGGGATATTGTTGCTTAATTTTATGATATTGCTCCATCATTGGAGTAAGACTTGCTTTTGCCATCTATTCCTCTTTTTCTCTGCTTTACTGCTATTATACCTAACTTGACATTAAAAGAAAAAAGACCGCAATTAAACGATCTCTTTTCTGTTGGGGTTAATATTACACTTCATCATTTTTAGGCAATCTGGCCCTCAACGCTCGGGATATCGTCTTTTCCATCCAAGTCGACAATTGTCTTAATTGCCGCGGTAATGCCTTTGACATCGTCTACTAAACTAAGGCTGGGCATTTCTGGCCGGTCAATTACTTGCTCCGGCAAAAATGGAATGTGCATAAAACCAGCTTTTAGCTCAGGAAATTCCTGATCAATCATATATTGTACTTGGTACATAATATGATTGCACACAAAGGTTCCGGCAGTAGTTGAGACGGCTGCTGGAAGACCCGCTTGCCGAATTGCCCGCACCATCGCCTTAACTGGCAGCTGGGTAAAGTAAGCATTTTGCCCAGCCGCTTGAATCGGGGTGGCAATCGGTTGATAGCCCTTGTTGTCAGCTATCCGGCCATCATCAAAGTTAATGGCTACCCGTTCAGGCGTCAGCGCTGCGCGGCCTCCGGCTTGACCAATATTCAGCACATAGTCGGGGTGCTCTTTCACAATTGCATCATGTACCACCCGGGCACACTCGCCAAAGACGGTGGGAAGCTCCAGTTTAACGATTTGGGTGCCCGCTATCTCATCAGCTAGACGATTAACAGCTTCAATTGCGGGGTTAATTTTATCTTCTCCAAAAGGATCAAAACCTGTGACTAAAATTTTCATTATTTTTCTCTTTTCTCTTCTATATTTTAAAAGGCTAAAAAGTACATCAGTACAATATGAACCACTAGCATACTCAGCGCAATTGGAACTTGTTGCTTAATTACCCCTAACGGGTCTTTCATTTCCATCAAGGCAACGGGTAAAGTATTGAAATTAGCTGCCATCGGTGTTAACAAGGTACCACAATAGCCTGCAGTCATTCCTAAAGCAGCTACAATAACAGGCGAACCGCCTTGAGCAACTACAGATGGAATACCAATCCCAGCAGTAATAACGGCAAAAGCAGCAAACGCATTACCCATGATAACTGTAAATAAGGCCATCGAAATGCAATAAAGGCTGACTCCCAAAAGGTGATTACCCACGGGAAAGATACCAGAAATAGCCTTGGCAGTAACGTCTCCAACCCCAGATGCAGTAAAAACTACCCCCAGAGTTGCCAACAGTTGCGGTAAAATACCAGCAGAACCAACTGAGCGCACCATTCTTTGCGTGTCTTCATAGGCAACTTTAGCAGTTGATCTAGTCAGAATCATGGCCATAATCAAGGAAACAATCGCAGCAATGCCAATACCAACTTGTCCGCCTAAACTAGTAAATTGACCAATTACGAGTGCCTAAATAGCCAGTAAGATACTAGGGACAAAAATCCAATTGCCGATCCTTTTTACTGTTTGGTCAGCTAACTTTTTATTTATTTTCTTAATATGACCAACACGCACCTGCTTAAACAATGACAGTAAGGCAATTACCACGAGTAACCCGCCACTGACTTCACTTGGAAGCCATTGTCCAGTGGCAAACAATAAGGCAAACAAGAACCAAAATAGTCCTGTTCCCCAGCGTACTGAATTAGTTTGATCGCGCCACGACTCAATCGCAGCTGCTAAAAAGAACAAGCCGATTAAGATAAAAAAACCGAGCAACATATTATTAACTAATGCGACCATTATTTCTCCCTCTTTGTTTGCAACTTTTGATCAAAAGCGTGGTTATAATATAAACAGAATAGATAACAAATCAGTGCAATCGGAATAGTATTCAACACGATCCCTGACGGATTAACTGGGTAACCTAATGACTTCATGGTACTTGAAATCAATAAAACACTTGAGGAGGCCACAAAGAGGTTTTGGGCGAAGAAGTTTCCAAAATTCTCGCTGGCCGCAGCTCGGCCTTTAATTTGGTCAACTTCCAAAGCCGTTAATTCTCCGTTAACTTTACCCGCTGCCTGCGCCATTGGATTAATTAAGGGAGCAATAAACTGAACATGCCCCTGAAGTGAAATACCAAAAATGCCCGCCAGTTCACGAATTGCCGTATAGATATCGAAATCCGACCAGGCGTCAAGTTCTTCAGCTTCTTAATTAAATTAACTGAGGCTTGCTTGAGACCATGCCTTTCTAAAATACCGATTGTTGGTAGAGTCAGGAAAAACAAGGATACCATTCGGTTATCAACAAAGCCCTTACCCAAATTCCGTAAAAAAGAGACAAAATCAATACCTGAAACTAATGCCGTTACAAGCGCAGCAATGACCACAACGGCTACAGTATCCAGGCCGAGTGCAAACCCTACGACTATGACTAAAACGCCTAATAAACTTAAGCATTCCATTAACTATCCTTTCATGTGAAAATAATAATAATAATAATACAAGTAAACATATTAATATTGTTATCATATAATGTCAATAGTTTGACGGAAAGCCAGCATTTTAACTTACAAAAAAACTGCTCAAGCGAGCAGTTTTTAGCGTATATTCAGTTATATCAACTACATCATGCCAGGAGCACCTGCAGCAGCGGCAGGATCAGCAGCCGGTTTATCTTCTGGAATTTCGGCAACGACAGCTTCAGTTGTTAGCAGCAAGGCAGCAATCGAAGCGGCGTTTTGCAGAGCGGTCCGGGTAACTTTAGTTGGGTCGATGATACCGGCCTCAACCATGTTTTCCCATTCGCCATCAGCGGCATTGTAACCAACTTCTTTGGCTTGACTTTCAAGCTTGTTCAAGATGACGGAACCATCTTCACCAGCATTTTCAGCAATTTGCCGAACTGGGGCAGCCAAAGCCTTAAGTACGATATTAATCCCAGTCTGTTCATCGTCATTGTCACCCTTAAGGTCTCTAACAACACCCATCACGTTAATTAGAGCAGTACCACCACCAGCAACGTAACCTTCATCAACAGCTGCACGGGTAGAGTTCAGAGCATCTTCGATGCGGTAGCGACGTTCCTTAAGTTCAGTTTCAGTAGCAGCACCAACGTGAATAACTGCTACCCCACCAGTCAACTTAGCTAAACGTTCTTGCAGCTTCTTCTTGTCGAAGTCTGAAGTGGTTTCTTCAATTTGCTTTCTAATTGAATCTTCCCGCTCCTTAATTGCTTCATCCGAACCAGCACCATCAACAATGGTCGTTGAATCCTTGGTAATCGTGATGCGACGTGCTTGACCCAATTGGTCAAGCTTAGTGTCCTTGAGTTCAAGGCCGAGGTCTTCGGTGATAACCGTACCACCAGTTAAGGCAGCAATATCTTGCAGTTGTTCCTTGCGCCGGTCGCCAAAACCTGGAGCCTTAACGGCAACGACGTTGAAAGTACCACGAATCTTGTTCAAAACTAAAGTAGGCAGTGCTTCGCCCGACACATCATCAGCAATAATAAGCAGTGACTTACCTTGTTGAACGATCTCTTGCAAAAGTGGCAAGATGTCTTGGATATTAGAAATCTTCTTGTCGGTAATTAAGACGTAAGGACTTTCTAAGTCAGCTTCCATCTTATCGTTGTCGGTTACCATGTATTGTGACAGGTAGCCGCGGTCAAACTGCATTCCTTCAACCACTGACAATTCAGTTTCGATTCCCCGTGAGTCCTCAATGGTAATAACGCCGTCATTACCCACCTTTTCCATGGCATCAGCGATTAGGTCACCGACTTCCTTGGAAGCTGAGGAAACGGAAGCAACTTGGGCAATTTGATCCTTTGAAGAAACCGTGTGGCTAATTTTGTGTAATTCGTCCACAACTGCTTTAGTGGCCTTCTCAATTCCGCGCCGCACGCCAACTGGGTTGGCACCGGCAGTTACGTTCTTCATCCCTTCGCGCACGATTGCTTGGGTCAAAACAACAGCAGTCGTAGTACCGTCACCGGCAATATCGTTAGTCTTCTGAGCTGCTTCAGCCACCAGCTTAGCACCCATATTCTCATAGTGGTCTTTCAGTTCAATCGCCTTGGCAATCGTTACACCATCGTTAGTAATATCCGGGTTACCATAAGATTGCTCCAAGACAACGTTTCTACCCTTAGGGCCAATCGTAGCCTTAACGGTATTTGCCAACTGGTCAACACCCTTTAATAAAGAACGTCTTGCTTTTTCTGAAAATTTAATATCTTTTGCCATTTTATCCGCTCCCTAACTACTTAACAATTGCTAAAATATCTTTTTCGTGCAGGACCAGGTACTTCTCGCCCTCGTACTTGACATCAGTACCTGAGTACTTATCATACAGGACGACGTCCCCTGTCTTCACCGTCATTGGAATCTTGTTGCCATTCTCAGCATAAGTTCCCTCACCAACCGCGACAATTTCGCCTTCAGTTGGTTTTTGTTTAGCATTCGAAGCAAGGACGATTCCGCCTACAGTCTTTTCTTCTTCCTCTTTAACTTTAACGATCACGCGATCACCTATTGGTTGTAACACGTTTGTCCCTCCTATTAGTAAAAATCTTTTTAATTGTTAGCACTCATATTCATCAAGTGCTAACTTACAATTAAGATAATAACCTTTTTTCAGATAAAATGCAAGAAAAAATTAGCACTTTTTCAGTTAAAGTGCTAATTATTCTTAACTCTTATCCGCAGGCTGTTGCTTACTTGGGTTTATCGGCGTCAAGAAAGTAAATCAAGGTCTGTAATTCCGTCGCTAAGTCAACGTTCTGGACCCTGATCCCACTTGGAGCTGAGAGTCGAATTGGGGTGAAGTTCATGATCCCCCTAATTCCAGCTTCGACCATATCGTCTGCCGTCTGTTGGGCAGTGGTCGATGGCACCGTCAAAATCGCAATTGTAATCTGTTGGTCGCTCAACTGTTGCTTCAATTCGCTCATACCGTATACCGGCACCCCGCTTAGGATTTTACCGGTAATCTTGGGATCAATATCGAAGGCACAAGAAATCCGAATATTGTTACTACGCTTGAAGTTATAGTTGAGCAGTGCATGTCCCAAATTACCAACGCCGACCAGGGCCACATTGGTCAATGTATCCTGATTTAGAATCTTTTTAAAAAAGGAAAGCAAATTTTTGACATCGTAACCATAACCGCGTTTGCCCAGCGCGCCAAAATAAGAAAAGTCGCGTCTAATCGAAGCACTATCAACCTGAACTGCTTCCGAGAGTTCAGTTGAAGAAACTTTATCTTTGCCCGCTTCGTTTAAGATAATTAAATAGCGATAGTACAGCGGCAAGCGCTTAGCTGTCGCCGTGGGTATTTTTATTTTTTCCATTTTTTAAAAGAGCCTCCAACTTAAATATTGCCTGAGCCTTCTTCTTGTGAATTGCTCATCAATTAGTATTATTTTACCCGTAACGTTACGCTATTTGCAAATATTTTTTTCACAATCTTGCAAACACTGTCAACGAGGGCTACTTTCAACTTTCTTTGCTTAATAGTAAGAGGCCCACTGTAAGTTCTTTTCGTATGCTAAAATAGTTTCTAGGTGAAAAAATATGATCATTGCACAAGGACACGATTTAGAAAAACAATTTGGGGCGAACACCCTATTTCAGCATGTTAACTTTTCAATTGCTGACCAGGCCAGAATTGGCTTAGTTGGGCCTAACGGTGTTGGCAAAACAACTTTACTCAAAATTATGACGGGCGAGGAAGAGGCTAGTCGGGGCGAATTTACTGTCAATAAGGCCGTCGAGGTCGGTTACCTTGCCCAAGAAAACGGACTAGCTGAAGATAAGACTATCTGGGACGAGCTGGTCGAGGTCTTTGCTGCGCTCATTAAGATGGAGCAACAGTTGCACGCTTTGCAGGCAGAAATTACCGCCCAACCTCATAATCCAGAACTATTAAAGCAATATGACCAGTTGCAGTTCGATTTTGAGCAAAAAGGGGGCTACACTTACCAGGCTGACATCAAAAGTATTTTGAATGGTTTTAACTTTCCTGAGGCGACTTGGTCCAAGGTCATTGCTAATCTATCTGGCGGTGAAAAGACGCGGCTTGCTTTTGTAAAGCTGCTCCTGCGTAAACCACCTCTGCTCCTACTCGATGAACCGACTAACTACCTTGACCTCGATACTTTGGACTGGCTGGAAGGCTACCTAAAAAACTATCCTGGGGCAATCCTAGTTGTGTCGCACGACCAATACTTCCTAGACCACTTAGCTACCCAGATTTTCGAGTTACAATTTGGCCAATTAACTGTGTTCAAGGGCAATTACACTAACTATGTACAAGAGCGCGAATTGCGCGACCACCAGCAGGAAGAAGCCTTCGAGAAACAGCAAGAAAAAATTAAGAAGGACGAAGAATTTATTCAGAAAAACATCGTCCGGGCCAAAACAACTAAACGGGCTCAAAGCCGCCGTAAACAGCTCGAAAAGCTCAAGCGAATTAATCCGCCCAAGCACAAGACCAAGGTGCGAATGACCTTCAAGGCTGACCGACCTTCCGGTAAGGAAGTCTTGATTTTGCGTAATTTGGCGATTGGCTACCCCACTAAGACCATGGTTGAGGATATTTCTTTACAAATTAATCAAGGAGATCGCGTAGCCGTGATTGGCGCTAATGGGATTGGCAAGTCCACCTTGCTCAAGACTATTATGCGGGAACTGCAAGCTAAGGCTGGTTCAATCAAGTACGGAGCAGCTCTCGATACCGGCTATTACGACCAAGAACTCCAACTGCTCGACCCTAGCCAAACCGTCTTGAATACCATTTGGGACCGCCACAAGACCATGCCAGAACGGGATGTGCGCTCGATTTTGGCTAGTTTCTTGTTTACCGCCAAGGATATTGATAAGACGGTCAGCCAACTTTCAGGTGGGCAAAAGGCTAGGTTAACTTTGACGGTTTTGGCATTAGAACATAATAACTTCCTACTAATGGATGAGCCAACCAACCACTTGGATCTAGAGGCTAAAGAGGTTTTGGAACAGGCCCTCCAGGACTTTGACGGCACTCTCTTGTTTGTGTCTCATGACCGCTACTTTATTAACCAGCTAGCCAACAAAATTGTCGAGGTTAAAGATGGCCAGGCTCAACTCTACAACGGTAACTATAACTATTATTTAGCAGAAAAAGCCAAGCAAGATAACCAAAGTGCTGCAGTCGTAGCAGCCACCAGCAGTAGTCAAATTGATGACAAGCCAACTAAGTTGTCTTATCAAGAGCAGAAACAACGTGACTCCCAGCAGCGTAAACTACAGCGCCAGGTTGAAGAAGTTGAAGACCGGATTGATCAACTGGAACACCAGCAAGAAGAGCTGCAGACGCAAATGGCGGATCCCGAGATTGCAACTAACTTCGACCGTCTGGGACCGCTCCAAGACCAGCTGACGGCGATTGAAAAAGACCTGGCCCAAGCCAACAGTGCCTGGGAAACAGCTCTGACCGAGCTAGATGAATTTTAATTAAGTTAAAAAAGCTTTGGACTACGACCTAATCCAAAGCTTTTTTGCCGCTTGCCTTGGTATTCAGGCGGCTGCAAAATTATCATAATTCAACGTTGGCATGAAGCAGACTAATTAAGTGTTCGAGGCTATATGGCTCTAATAACTGGCCAATCGTTATAGTCTATTGCCTGACCGTATCTCTAACATTTACTTCCACCATTTTTCTTGTATTTTTTGCACTTTGTCGTGGCACTTAACCCTAGTTAGTACATCCCCAAAACCATTTTTTATTAAGACTTATTGTGCTAAAATTTACATTAGCAAAAATATCCTAATAGACCAACAATGGGTGCAAACTTATGGGAAAATTACGTTCTACTCTTTAATTTAACCTTAAATTAAGGAGGACACTAATGGAATACAATACCAGTAAAAACATCGACTTAGACCAACTAATTAAGTTATATACCAGCGTAGGTTGGACTGCATACACGCAAAGCCCAGAAAATTTATCTGCGGCAGTAGCCAATTCGTTAACTGTCATCACGGCAATTGACGCTGGGCAGCTAGTAGGACTCATTCGCCTTGTTGGTGATGGTCTCTCCATCATCTACGTGCAAGACTTACTAGTCCAACCAACTTACCAGCGACGCGGTATTGGCACCCAGCTACTTAACTTGGCCATAAACCAATATCGGTCTGTCCGTCAAAAAGTATTACTAACTGAAGAAGCGGCTGAGACGCGTGCGTTTTATGAAAAATGCGGTTTTAGTTCCTGTGACCGGGGTAACTTGGTCGCCTTTTACCGCGAGTTTTAAGAAAAAAACCAATTTTGGGGGTCACATCATAATGTGAACTTCAAAATTGGCTTTTTTATGTTTAAGTTAGCATTGACTGGGCATAAGGTAGCTCCAGCGATGGATTCGCATTTAGGGTTAGGTCGGCAAACTCACCTGCTTGATACAGGTTATAAGCAGCTGCCCCAATCATCGCCGCATTATCGCCGCACAACTTCAGGGGAGGCAAGATAACCTTGGGCTTCAGCTCCTCCCTAAAGTTGTCAATCTCCTGGCTCATGCGGTCGCGCAGCCCGCGATTAGCTGCAACTCCCCCGCCCATAATAAAAGTGCGCGGTTGGTAAGCTTTAATTGCCCGCAACGTTTTGGTCACCAAGACTTCAACCACGGCTGCCTGAAAGCTTGCTGCTAAATCATACTTGTCTAAACTCTGATGAATCTGGTCAGCGTGATGGCAGGTATTGATAAAGGCACTCTTAAGTCCTGAAAAAGAAAAGTCATAATTGTCATCTTCCATCATCGCCCGGGGAAAGTTGAAAGTATCTTTGCCCTGGTGGGCCCACTCGTCGATGGTCTTTCCAGCCGGGTAATTGACTCCTAGCACGCGACCAATCTTATCGTAGGCTTCTCCCGCAGCATCATCACGGGTATCGCCAATGATTTCCAAATGGGTCGGATCTTTCAGTAAGACAATTTCGGTGTGCCCACCGGAAACTTGCAGGGCTAATGCGGGATAGTCAATTTCGGCGGTTAACTGAGCGGCCATAATATGACCCATAATGTGGTCGACGCCAATTAGTGGAATACCCGTTGCCATTGCTGCCGCCTTGGCTGCACTAACACCGATCAGGAGGGCGCCAACTAGGCCAGGACCACTGGTCACAGCAATAGCATCAATCTCTGACCAATCTACACCAGCTTCAGCTAGAGCTTCACGAGTGATTTGGCTGATAACTTCAATGTGGTGCCGACTCGCAACTTCTGGTACAACACCGCCAAAGCGTTGATGGCTCTTTATTTGGGTGGCCACAATCAGGCTTTCCACTTTGCGACCGTTCTTGACTACAGCAGTGGAGGTCTCATCACAAGAACTTTCATATGCCAAAATACGGACATCTTTTTTATTATCCAAAACTAATCCCCTTCTTCTAATCTAGCCTTAACACCATCTTCAAGCCATCTTGCTGAACATCTTGATAGTAATTTGGTCGCACAAATTTAACGGTAAAACCAAATTCCTCATATAATCGCCGCGCAATCGCGTTATCAGCCCGAACTTCTAAACTAACCCGTTGACAGCTCCACTGCTGGGCTAATTGAATTAGTCTTTCTAATAAGCAGCTCCCCAGACCTTGCCCTTGCCAATCAGGGTCAACTGCCAGATTGGTAATATGGGCTTCGGCACTGCCCCACCGAATACCAGCCAAAGCAACCAGGGTGGCAGCTTCGTACACAACCAAATAAAGTGAACTTTTTTGCCGTAATTCGCTTTGTAAAGTCGCTCGGCTCCATGGCACTCGACCATTATAGACCCGCTTTTCAAGTAGCAGCAAAGCCGGAATATCTCCACTTTTTGCCTGCTGCACCTGCATTGAATGATTGCTCACGCTCAACCCAAGGGGCTTAAAGGTCTGGTCAATGGGAGGCCGGTGCTGCCTAAATTGCACCACCTGCTCAAACTTCTTCCACATAATCCTTGTCGGGACCATACGGTTGCCCTGTCTTGTGGTGCCAATCAACTTCTGCTTGAGTTCGCCGCAGATATTGGGGCAATAAGCGGTCCGGATCAACTGGTTGGGCAGTAAGGGCCAACTTCCCAATTAAACCAGCATGGATCAAGTTCTGGTCATCACTACCATACCTAAAAGGAAGGCCCAGTTGCTTAATCTGTCCCTCCTGCTTTTTAAAACCAGAACCGATGAAAATTACCTGTTTTATTCTTTCGGTATTTACATACCGACCGATAGCTTCTAATAAAGTAGTAATGTGGTAATGGCCGTCGGCAATTACCCTGCTTGGCTGGCCTTTGCCGTTGACATAGGCACCTGCAAAGTAGTTGTCATTGCGGGCATCAATCCCCGTCACAATTAAGGTATCTTCATCTGGGCAACTCGCTGCTAAGGCAGCTAAAGTTGAAATCCCGACCACTTCTTTACCCAAAATGCTGGCAAACAACTTAACTGTGGTCACACCAATTCTTAACCCAGTATAGGAGCCCGGACCAATCGCTACGGCGAAGCGATCAATCTCACTTAATTTAAGCTGCTGATCAGTCAAGATTTGGTTAATTAACGGATCCAAGTGTTCACTATGGTTATGCCGGTCTGGTTCACCCTTTTCAACCAAAATGGTCTGATCCTCATTTAACGCAACACTCAGGTGATTGGTTGCCGTTGACACACTTAATACTTTCATGACAAATTTACCCTTTTACAAAACTACTTTCTTAATTTGACCCGAGCTAGCGCCGTTAAAACAAAGTAGTCAACTACCATTTGAATCCACGGTACAATGGTTTCTTTGGGCAGGCGCTGAATTAGCGCCGCTTTAATGTCTAGACCATATAAGAGGTGCACCCAAACCGTGTTCAGACCGAGATTGATAATAACCGTAACTAACAGTGTGGCCACGATAATACGCCAGATTTTGACCGGTTTTTGATAAAAAAACCAACCGTAAATCAGGGGCCCCAGCATTGCACTGAGGGTAAAGCCGATGAAAAAGCCCCCCTGATTACTAAACAAAACCGATGCAACCAAATCACTAATACCACCGCCGATTGCGCCCCATACGGGGCCAAACATATAGCCAAGCATAACGCTACCGATAAAGCCCAGACTCACATGCACGACATTACTGCCAATGCTGAAACGGCCCAGGATAATTTTCATTGCGATAATAATTCCCAGCAGAACAAGATCACGCAATTCGATTTGAGGTTTTTCCTTGGTAACCATTTGTAACACATTCTTTCATTAAATTAAGCGGTAATAACTTTAAATTCAATTATATTATAAGTTGCGCCAAGTTAGTTCACAAACGGCTTTGTCGCTACGCTCTTCATCCTCAATTACATGGTAGGATTTGATGTCTTCGCCCGCTTCAGTTAGGCTAACGCCAGCAGTTGGCATTTGTGCGTAACGGACCTCCTGGTTAAAGCGAATATCAATTGTCTTAACCATGTGCGTGCGCAGAAAGTCACGATCCAAAGTATCGATAAACCAGTTAAAGTAGTGGCCGTTAGTCATGTGGTGGTTCGTGTCCAGATCATCATAGCGCACGCGGTACTGCCGCTTGTTTTGATATTCCGCTTGCGGACGCATTCGCGGAAAACGCGGTAATTTTTTCAGGCGGGGAACCCCTAAGGCGTCCATCATCTCCTTGTCGGTAGAAACCATCTTACGCTTTTGCAGGTCAAACAAAACCCATTCACTTTGAGCTTTAATTAACTCCTTACCTTCAGTATCAGTGAAAATAAAATCCCGATACTCTAAAAAGCGGTTATATCCAACCGGTTCAGTAGAAAGCACAACTTGTTCATTGGAATGCGGCAGCCGCGTTAGTTCGATGTGGTACTGGGTCACAACCCAGCCCAAGCCCTGATCATTCAAGGCATTAGTGCTAGCATTACTACTCGTCAATTGCCGCTCTGAAACACCCATCATGAGGTCAATCATTGCTGGTAACTTTAAGTTTTTGTTTTCATCACATTCATAAAAGTTGATTTGATGTTGTTCACTATATTTCATAATCTCTTCCTAACTATGGTGGTATTGCTCATATAATTCATTTTTAGAGACCCGGTTTGCTTGGGCGACCGCCTTAATAGCAGACTTCTTGCTCTCACCGCGGGCGACTTGCTCATCAACCAGCTTAATTAATTCGGGCCACGATTTTTGCACCGGCGCCGCAGTGTTTGGCGCTATTAGAATGACAAATTCACCGCGCGGATCATTCTGGTCAAAATACCGACATACTTCACCCAATGTGCCCCGAATGAACTCTTCATGAATCTTGGTTAACTCGCGCGCCGCTACAATCTGGCGCTCAGTGGCAATGACAGTCGCCATGTTATTAAGGGTCTTAACCAAACGGTGGGGAGACTCATAAAAGATTGAGGTAGCACGGGCCTCGTTCATTTGTTCAAAAAAAGGCTTTTGTTCACCAGCCTTGCGCGGTAAAAAGCCATAATAAGTGAATGGTTGGGCATCAAAGCCCGAAGCAATCAGGGCTGTAGTGAAAGCCGAGGCACCTGGAAGTGGCACTACCGGAACATCTGCCTTGATACATTCCTGCACCAAGATATATCCGGGGTCCGAAATAACCGGCATACCTGCATCACTAATCTCGGCAATCACCGCACCATCCTGCATCAGCTTGACCAATTCCGGTGCTTTGGCCTTTGAATTGTACTTGTGAAAAGCGACCATGTGGTTATGCACACCGATTTGGGCCAGTAAAAGCCCACTAGTTCGAGTATCTTCGGCTGCAATATAATCTGCTTCTTGTAAAATCCGCTTGGCCCGAATAGTAATGTCTTCCAAATTACCAATTGGTGTTGGTACCAAATAAAGCTTGCCCGTTGCACGTGCATAGCTACTCTGCTGCTGCATTTGTCTTTATCCTTAATGTGCTTTCTTTTTTCCGCCAAAATTATCGAGAATGTCGAGGCAGAACATGCAGTCTGAACTGGGATCTCGGTGTGAGCCGTAGTACATGTTGCAAATATGATAACCCGAAGTATATATTTGACGCAAAGATTCTAGACCACTTTGCGTTTTAACCGGGTTATGTGCGTTATTCAGCTTGTCCATCTTGTCACGTAATAACTGGTTCTCAACCTTCAGTTCCGTATTTTCTTTGAGTGTTTCTAAGATATTATTTTCAAGGCTTTCGATTGTCTTGGTCATGTTGACCATTGTATCGTGTAGCCGCTGCAATTCTGAGTATGAATCTGCCATCAGGCACCTACCGTTTCCACTGCAGGGCAAGATAGTCGAGTATGTTACGAAAACTGACATTGCTATACTGCAGCCGGTCAATTTCAAGCAAATACTTTAACATCCTTGCCCCTTCCTCTTGACTTTCACCGTTCAAATCTTTTTGGGCGCGCTCCTTCAGCCAAAGTACCAGATATTTTTGTTCAGGTTTACTCTTAGCCAGTTCGGCCAACTTATGCGCACTGACCAAAGCTAAGGGACTGCCTTCTACCAGCTCTTGATAAAAGTACTTGGTCGCCTGGTCTAGCTTAGCCGTGTCGCCTAGTTCAGCAACTTCACTATCATTGAAGCCATTGTCGATCAGCCAGGCACTTTTGTCTCTTTCCTGGTCGCTTGCGCCAAAGTTGATAATTTGGGAACGTGAGCGAATCGTGGGCAAAATCTGATCAAGATTAGTCGTAATAAGAATCGTAACCACTGGTGCTATTGGCTCTTCAAGCATATTTAACAGTGCATTGGCCGCTGGTAAAGTGAGCTTTTGCGCCTCATTAACCAAAAAGAAACGTGTGCTACTTTGCACTGGACTCTTAGCCAGTTCTTCTTTCAACAACCGTATTTGGTCAATTCCTAAACTCTGCTTACCTTCTGGACCAACTAGTAAAACATCAGGGTGGTTGCCAGCAATAATTTGACGACAATTCTGGCAGCTTCCGTCTGGCTTGTTTTGACCAGTACAATTAAACAAGCAGGCCAACCAATAAGCCGTGTTCAGCGCCGCGCGCCCATTGGCAGCACAGAATAGGTAGCTGTGTGCCAGTTTATGCTGGTCTAATGCCTGCCGCAAAAAAGCGGCTGGTCGGGCACTGCGCTCAGAAATCTCAATTGCCATTAAAACTGCTTAAAGTCTTCTACAGGCAGGACAAAACAGGTGGCACCGCCAACTGACACCTTAACCGGCTGACTACTGAGGTCAAAGCCGTTCAAGCCAATACTTGGGTTCAGATATTCTTCGCGCCCTTTTGACTCTTCCTTGATTACCCGCAAAACCTGGTTAACGTGCTTCTCATCAATTCCAATCAAAAAAGTCGTATTTCCTTCACTTAGAAAGCCTCCGGAAGTCGCCAACTTAGTTGCCCGAATACCTTCTTTGGCAAAAGCACCCTGCAGCCTGCCAGCATCTTCTTTTTGAACAATCGCAATTATTAATTTCATTAAAATCCATCCTTTAGCAACTCTGTTGGTATCTGGTTTGCGATAATTTTAACACAAGCTTCGACCACTTGCTCAAGTGGTCCACTCGCATTCACTACTTTAATCCGGTCAGGATATGCTTGCTTAACTTCTTGATAACCCTGGTAAACTTGCTCGTGAAAAGTCAATTGCTCTTGCTCCAGGCGATCTTTTTGCCCCGCCCGAACTTTAGCTATTCTGGCCAAGCCAACTGCCGGTTTAACGTCCAAAAAAAGAGTCAGATCCGGTTCAATCTTACTCGTCGCAAAATCATTAATTTGCTTGACTGGAAAAATCCCCAGCTTACGTCCCACACCTTGGTAGGCTAACGAACTATCAACGAACCGATCTGCAAAAATCACTTTACCCGACTTGAGAGCCGGAATGATTGTTTCACCCATGTGCTGACTACGCGCAGCCGCGTAAAGTAAGGCTTCCGTCTTGGCCGCCATTTTTTCATTGGTCGGGTCCAAAATAAGTTGCCGAATTTTCTCGGCAATCACTGAACCGCCTGGTTCACGCGTCACTAGATATTGTGTTTTAAGCCTGGGGCCAATGCGCGCCACCACTTGCTCCAAAACGGTGCTTTTACCAGAACCGTCAGGCCCCTCAAAGCTGATAAAAAAACTTTTCATAAAACTCTCCATGACTCTATTTTACAAGAGTTCACTTGAGAAAAACACCCATATGACATTTTTTAATTTTGGACCAAATAAAAAGCCCTCAAATGAGGACCTTCTATTCAGATATCGCATTGGTGAACCCACTAAATCTGGTATGTCGAATACGGGCTTCGTCATATAAAAAAGAGTACTTCGCCCGCAAAATTTTTCTGGCAACAATGTTATTGTCTGACATATCCAACGTAGTAAGGTCCAAACTCTTCTGGACCGCAATTTCTTCTTGTAGCTTGGCGATCGTTGCGATCAACTGGTCATCGCCCATTTGCTTTACTCTACGTGCCATTAGATTGACGTTCTCCCTTGTACTGCCCGTTTCAGGGTAATTGAATTAGCATATTCAATGTCACTGCCGACTGCTAACCCGGCGGCCAGACGAGTCACCTTAAGGCCAGCCGGTTTAATCAATTTGCCGATGTACATCGCCGTCGCTTCTCCTTCTGGGGTCGAATTGAGCGCCAAAATCACTTCTTTCACCTTGTCCTGTTTTTGCAAACGAAGGATCAGTGACTTGATATTAATTTCTTCTGGACCGATCCCATCCATGGGTGACAAGACTCCGTGCAGCACATGGTAAAGGCCGTTATACTCGCCCATCTCTTCAAAAGCCATGACATCCTTAGGCTGTTCAACAACCATAATTGTTGACTGCTCACGATTCTGGTCGGCACAGATGGAACAGGGATCCTCTTCTGTAATGTTGCCACAGATAGAGCACCGCCGTAGCTTTTCTTTGACCGCATTTAAGGCTGTGCTGAAGTTATGAACATCTTCAGTTGGCATATCGAGCGTATAAAAAGCTAAACGGGTCGCCGTCTTTTCACCAATACCAGGCAATTTCAGATAAGAATCAATTAAATGCGCAAGCGGTGCTGGATATTGCAATTAGATCATACCCTTCGTATATTTACCTAAACTCGACTGGGTCGCATCATCAATTGCCGCCAAGCCCTTATTAACCGCATCAATGATTAAGTCTTGGAGCATATCTGGGTCATCTGGATCAATGGCAGCTTGATTAATATCCACCTTTTTAAGTTTACGATCCCCACTAAAAGTGGCCACGACTAAGTCCTCTGCAGATTTGCCGACAAATTCCTGTGCTGTAATGGTTTGTTGCTCCTGGGCCATTTGCTCTTGCAATTTTTTAGCCTGTTTCATCATTTGTTGCATATTCATGCCACCCATTGCACCAAAATTAGGTTTCTTACTCATTGTTTTCTCCTTACACTAATTAATCCTTAACGTTGACAGTATCGCCAAAGAGGTCTTTAGCCTGCTGCACAACTTCGTTGTCATTGTCATTGTTAACTTCTGACTGCTTTTCGTCAGTTGCACTCGTCTTGCTCTTGCTCCTTAGTTCTTCGCGATGGGTTTGCAAGAACTCCTGGCGGACCGTGAACCAATCCTTATCAGGAACCAGCACAATTTCGTATTCATGCTGGGCAAATTTGGCAATTTGTTCAGTTAAAATTGCCAGCAGATCATCATCAGAACTGGCCTTTTCAAACCAGAGGGCATACTTGCATTTCATCACTACTTGATCAGGGCTCGCCGCTACCGGTTCAAGCACATCAAGCAGGGCCCGTTGTGAAACAGCCAAAACAGACTGCAGGTCTGGCCAGACTGCTTTAATAGCCTGCAAGTCTTGTTTGGTTGCATTTTCCAATACATGATAGACCTGCTTGCGATTTTGCTGATCTTGACGGGGGGCGTTTTTGACCCGTTGGGGCGAACTAGCCGCCTTATCCGCCTGCTTAACTGGCCTAGTCTGTTTGACCGGACTTGAACTATGGTCGTCGAGATGAAAGATCTGCTCACTGCTTTTTCCGTGCTGCTTACCCCAAGCCGTAAACTTGGTGGTCAAATCAACTACTTGCTTTTTCAAGGCCGTCACTTCAGCTTGTAAGTCGTCAGCTCCCGGTTTTTCACCTGGTTTGTTGGCCGCTGCTGCCGGTGTATTTGCTAAGGGGGTGGTGCTTTCAACCAGAAACACCTCTAAGGGAATCTGCTGCTGGTTAGTATAGCGCAAATTGCCCAAGGCCGTATTAGCTGCTGCAATCAGACCAAAATAGCGTTCTGGCGGTATATCCGCCACCTTGCTAAAAAAATCCTCATTTAAAAACTTACGTTCAGTTTGACCGCCGGTTTTAACAGCTAGCAAGGCCTGGGTGGCTAAGTCAATAAGTTCAGTCAAGATGTTCTTGGAGCTGGCCCCCTCCTGCAACTGACTTTGAGCAAGGGTCAGGGCCCCACTGGTATCCCGATGCAAAAGTGCCAGCAAAATTTGTTCAATTTTTTCTTTTGCGGCAAAACCGGTTATTTCCAAGGCGGCTCTATACTCAACCCGGTCTGTTTCGTAACTTAGCAGTTGGTCCAGGATACTTAACGCATCCCGCATCCCGCCATCGGCTACCTGAGCAATTACGGCCAAGGCCTGGTCATCATACTTAACCTTTTCCTGATCCAAGATATATTGCATCCGTTCCTGCAGTTTGCTCGCACTGATACGTTTGAAGTTGTAGCGCTGCGTCCGCGAAATAATCGTCGCTGGCACCTTCTGTAATTCCGTTGTCGCTAAAATGAAAACAACGTGTTCGGGCGGCTCTTCCAATGTTTTGAGTAGGGCATTGAAGGCTCCCAGCGAGAGCATGTGCACCTCGTCAATAATATAGACCTTGTATTTTCCTTGGGTCGGCGCGTACTTGACTTTGTCGCGAATTTCCCGAATCTCATCTACCCCATTATTGGAAGCCGCATCGATCTCCATAATGTCCGCCATTGCACCCTTGTCCGCCGCCTGACAGTTGGCACACTCATTGCAAGGCTCACCATCTTGCAGGTTAGTGCAGTTCAGGGCTTTAGCAAAAATCTTAGCACACGAAGTCTTGCCCGTCCCACGCGGTCCGGCAAACAAAAATGCATGCGAAATCGTGCCACGCTTAATTGCGTTCTTTAGCGTATTGGTAATATCTTCCTGACCAACGACACTGTCAAAGGTTCGTGGCCGCCACTTGCGGTATAACGCTTGATAAGCCATGCTCTATCTTTCCTAGTAAAAAACTCTTAACTCTTCGAAAGAGTTAAGAGTTTGTGAATGTCTATAAAAGGCACATGCCCGAGCAACCTTAGTGCTGCTACCTTCCGGTCCTGACACGCTTCAGAAGTCAAACATTGCCCACAGATAATACTACCGTATTTGCCAACATTTTTCCACTAATTTGTCGTATTTTTATTATTTTCACCGCTGTCACTGATAAGTTTCTGTTGCTTTTGCTGGCGTCTAATTTCTTGAAAAAACTTTTTCAACATCTGACTCGCTTCATCCCGATACATGCCCCGAATAATCTGCGGATGGTGGTTGAACTTGGCCACATCAAAGAGGTTGACTACACTGCCAGCTGCCCCGGCTTTAGGATCGGCAGCCCCGTAAACCACCTGCTTAAGCCGGGCATTGATAATGGCGCCAGCACACATCGGACACGGTTCCAAGGTAACAAATAGGCTGCAATCTAACAGCCGCCAAGTGCCTAAAGTAGCGCAAGCCTGTCTGATGGCAATCAGCTCGGCATGCTGAGTCGCATCTTGATCCAGCTCCCGGTGATTAAAGCCGGCCCCCACAACTTCTCCGTTAGCGTTTACTACAATAGCACCAATTGGGACTTCGTGCAGGTCTTGGGCCTTCTTAGCCTCGGCAAAGGCTAGTTCCATGTATTTTTTCTTTGCAGCACTTGACAAATCCATTAATTATTCACCGCTTGCAGAACATAATAGCCCTTGTCCCGCACCAGAATGCTACAGTTGCCAAAAGTGGCCTGCAGTAACTTACGTGCGCTCGGTTCACCCTGCTTCTTTTGGATTACGACAAGTAAAATGCCCTTTTCAACCAGGTGGTTCTTGGCTCCGGACAAAATACTTGTAACAACCGCTTTCCCAGCTCTAATTGGCGGATTAGTAACAATTAGGCCAAACTTTTTACTGGCAGCAACTTCTTCATAAACATTGGAAGAATAAATTAGCACGTTGGCAATATTGTTCACTGCGGCATTCTGCCGGGCTAAGTTAAGTCCCCGCTCGTTAACATCGACCATTTCGACCGTCTGCTCAGGCCAGAACTTAGCCGCAAAGAGGCCTAAAGGGCCATACCCAGTTCCGACGTCGAGAATATTGCAAGGCGGAAAATCAAGCCCTACCATCTGCTTAAGCAAAACGCCCGTCCCATAGTCAACCTGCAACTTCGAAAAGACTCCAGCGTCAGTTGTGAATTTCAGGTCTATTCCATTTACCTGGTAGTCAACCACATGCTCATCGTGCTTGGAGGTTGGATTACTTTCAAAGTACATTTGATTTTTTGTCTCAGTCATTATTTGCTCGTTTCTAAAACACTATTCTTGAGATAATTTTACCGAACCAGCGGTTTTTTGCAAATTTATTGCCAAACTCGACGAATTATTTAACACTAGGAACACAAACTCGAAAAACACAAAAAGGCGCAAGCCCAAATCGTTGAGCTTACGCCTTTTTTGATTGCTTGGTCCAGTTGGACTGTAACTATTTAAGCGTTACAGAAGCGCCAACTTCTTCAAGCTTAGCTTTAATGTCGTTAGCTTCATCTTCAGAAACGCCTTCCTTAACGTTCTTAGGAGCGCCATCAACAAGATCCTTTGAGTCCTTAAGGCCAAGTCCAGTGAGATCACGAACAACCTTAATAACCTTAACTTTTTCTTGACCTGCTTCAGTCAATTCAACATCGTATGATGATTTAGCGGCAGCATCGCCACCAGCAGCACCAGCTGCGGCAACAGGCGCAGCAGCAGTAACGCCAAATTCATCTTCAATCGCCTTTACCAGGTCGTTTAATTCAAGAATTGAAGCATTTTTCAAGTCTTCAATAATCTTTTCAGTATCTAAAGCCATACTTATGTATCCTCCGAAATTTAATATTCAAAATTATAGTTCTTATTCTGCAGCTTCATCTTTTGAATCAGCAACAGCTTTAACAGCATATGCGACGTTGCGAACAGGTGCTTGCAATACAGAAATAAGCATTGACAGCAGGCCTTCGCGTCCAGGGATAGCGGCAAGAGATTTGATTTCTTCTTTCGAAGTTACCTTACCTTCCAGCATACCACCCTTAATTTCAAGAACGTCGAAATCATCCTCGTATTTAGAAACAATCCGGGCTGGTTCAGTAACGTCTTCTGCATTATCAGTATAGATAACAGCAGTCGGACCAACAAAAGTATCATTAAGACCTTCCATGCCAGCTTTAGCAGCAGCACGTCTAAGGTATGTGTTCTTGATAACCTTCATCTTGACATCGTTATCACGAAGTTCCTTACGCATGTTAGTTACTTCTTCAACCGTTAACCCAAGGTAGTTAATTACCAAAACGGCCTTGGCAGCCTTAAGTTCTTCAGCAATCGCATCAACGAGTTTTTCTTTTTCAGCAATAGCAGCTTTACTCAATCAAATTCACCTCCACTAATTAAATTTGTTAATAAATTCCATTAGGCCTAAAAAAACTCCATGCCAAGCAAGACATGGAGGATTAATATCTTCATTATCTTCTGGCCTCGGCGGGAAATTAAGGCTTACGCCACCCGAGTCTTAGGTAGAATTTACTTAATTAACTATAGCAGGGCAAGCGCCCAAATGCAAGTTATTTCTTACCACTTTCCATCAGTTCAAATAATTCCCCTGAGGTCTTGTAAATAACCCAACTAGCAATATTGACGATGTGGTCGCTAATTCTCTCTAGCAGCCGGATAATGACAAAATAACTGGCTGAGGCGACCGCAGCATTGGGGTCTTTTTCTACACCATCAATAATCAATTTGCGCGCTTTTTTATAGTCCGCATACACTTCCTGGTGGCCACTGACCATTGCTCGAGCCGTCTGTTCGTCTTCTTGAACATAAGCGGTCAAAACCTGGATCAGCATCGTACGTACCTGGTGCGTCATTTGCGAAATAATGGTCTCTACGTCAGCGATCCGCGGATTACCCTTCACCCTAACCGTTTCAACGGCAATACTGTTGGCATTCTCGCCAATCCGTTCTAAGTCCGTAGTTGCCTTCAAGATACTAATCACAACCCGAAAGTCAGTGGCGACCGGTTGCTGCAAAGCCATTAGCGACAGGGCCTTTTTTTCAATCTTAATCGCCTCTTTGGCAACTTCCTTGTCTTCGGCAATCATTTCTTGGGCAATCTTTTTATCGTGGTCGACAAACGAGCGCGTCCCTTTGTCAATTAGGTCATTGACCAAGACCCCTAATTCCATAAACCGGGTATTTAACTTCTTTAATTCATCTAAAAATATTTCGTGCATAATCCACCTCTACTCTATCCAAAGCGACCATTAAGATAATTACTAGTAATTTCTTTTTTAGGTGCCATAAACATCTCTTCTGTTGTTCCCACTTCAATCAGATTACCGTCCATCAAAAAGGCCACTTGGTCGGCTACCCGGCTAGCCTGCTGCAGATTGTGTGTCACCATAATAAAAGTGTATTTCTGCTTTAGGCCGGTCAAAGTTTCCTCAATTTCGGCACTGGAAATCGGGTCAAGGGCCGAAGTTGGTTCATCAAGTAGCACCACTTCGGGTCTAATTGCGAGGGCTCGAGCAATACAGATACGCTGCTGCTGGCCGCCAGAAAAGGCCATGGCATTCCGTTGCAAGTTATCCTTCGTTTCTTCCCAGATGGCGGCCTGCTTCAGGCTCTCTTCCACCCGTTGATCGATCAGGTCCTTGTCCCTAACGCCAGCCACACGCAGTCCATAGGCTACATTGTCATAAACCGAAAAAGGAAATGGCGTCGGTTGCTGAAAGACCATCCCGACCCGTTTACGCAGAGCAACTAAGTCCAGGTGATGATCATAAATATTTTTACCTTCCAGCGTAATCCTGCCCCTGATCTTGATGTTGTCAATATCGTCGTTCATGCGGTTAAGGCAGCGCAGAAAAGTCGACTTACCACAGCCGGAAGGTCCAATTAAAGCCGTCAACTTCCGGTCGGGAAAAGCAAGGGTAATTCCATGTAGTGCTTCATACTTACCGTAATTTAATTTAACGTTTTCGGCTTCCATCACATTTGTCATCTTGCTGCTCCTTTATCCAAAACTACCCTGAATGTACTTCTCCGTGATTTCACCTTGAGGATTGGTAAAAATATTGGTAGTAGTGTCATATTCAAGGGCGTGCCCTAAGTGGAAGAAGGCAGTATACTCACTAATTCGTGAGGCCTGCTGCATGTTGTGGGTTACCATAACCATCGTGTACTTCTTACGCAACTGCTTCAAGGTGTCCTCCAGTTTAGCCGTTGAAACCGGATCAAGGGCACTGGCCGGCTCATCTAACAGCAAAACTTCCGGCTTGAGTGCAATTGCCCGAGCAATGCACAGACGCTGCTGTTGACCACCCGATAGGGCTAATGCACTCTGGTCAAGCTTGTCTTTAACCTCATCCCAGAGGGCGGCGGCCCGCAAACTCTCCTCAACAATCTGGTCTAATTTTTGCTTGTCCTGCTGACCATTGGCCTTCAGCGCATAAACAATATTCTCCCTGATTGACTTAGGAAAAGGATTGGGCTTTTGAAAGACCATCCCAATTGCCTTGCGTAGTTCATAGACATTGACCTTTTTCTGGTTGACATTAAGGTCATGAAACATGATCTGACCATCGACCCGGGCAACCCGGTCATTCATCCGATTGAGTGACCGCAAGAAAGTTGACTTCCCTGAACCCGATGCCCCGATGAGGGCAGTAATAGTGTTTTTCTTAAAACCTAAGCTAACCTCAAATAATTTTTGGATAGTACCACCGTAGAAAACCGACAAATCTTGCGTATAAATCGCACAGTCATCTTCGCTGAAGGTCTTAATATGCCGTGCTTGCTCTAAATTATCCATATGACTTCCTTATTTAATCTTAGCCGCGGTTAACCGGCGGTAAAGCCAGTTGCCCAGGGCGCGTGCGCCAAAGTTAAACATAATTACCACAATTACCAGTAAGGCCGAAGTGGCGGCTGAAACAAGGTTAACATCTGGAATAATGCCTTCCGTATTAACCTTCCAGATATGCACTGCCAATGTTTCGGCTGGCCGCATCACGTTTAAAAAGCTGGTCGGACTAAACGGGTTCCAGTTGGAATAGTCGACGGTCGACCCACTCTGACCAGCAGTATAAATCAGAGCCGCCGCTTCACCAAAGACGCGGCCGGCGCTTAAAATTACGCCCGTGATAATGCCAGGAAGAGCTGCTGGCAGAACAATGCCTCGGATAGTCTTCCAATTAGAAAGACCTAGCGCCCAGCCAGCCTCACGCTGGGTCTGAGGCACGCCCTTGATTGCTTCTTCAATGTTACTAGTCAAGATTGGTAGGTTGAAGAAGGTCAGTGCTAACGCGCCCGCAATAATAGAAAAGCCGAGACCGAATTGAACTACAAATAACAGGTAGCCAAATAGTCCGACGACAATTGATGGTAGCGAACTCAGAATTTCAATGGTAGTTCTGATCAACTGCGTCAACCAGGTGTCACCAGCATATTCAGCCAAGTAGATGGCCGCGCCCAGTGCAATCGGAAAAGAGATTAGCAAAGTGAGTAGCAACAAGTACAGCGAGTTAAAAAGTTGGTCGCGGACACCGCCGCCTGCTTCAAAAGAAGAGGCTGTCGCGGTCAGGAAGTGCCAGGACAGGTGGGGCAAGCCTGAAATGAGAATATTGCCAATGATTCCAACCAATAGCAGAATAACAATGCCCACCAGAAAATAAATGACGCCCGTAGCAATCCGGTTAGTTTTTTTTGAATTCATAGGCCTTTAACTCTTCTTTCCAATCAAGTGTACTAAAAAGTTGAACACCAGAGACATGACAAGTAACAACAGGGCCAAAGACCACAGTGCATTATTAGGCAGGGTGCCCATGACGGTGTTTCCCATTTGACTAGTCAACTGACTAGTTAAGGTAGCAGCTGGACTGACCAAATTAGCTGGCATTAAGACTGCATTACCAATTGCCATCTGCACAGCCAGAGCCTCGCCAAAGGCCCGCGCCATGCCAAAGATGACTGCGGTCATAATCCGTGCTCGGGCAGCCCGTAAGACAACGTGAAAAATAGTCTGCCACTGCGTTGCGCCAAGAGCGGCTGAAGATTTCCGCAATTCTTTGGGAACAGCCTTGAAAGCATCAACCGTGAGCGAGGTAATTGTCGGTAAGACCATTACAAATAAAATCAGTGTGGCCGTTAAAATACCAAAACCGGTACCACCAAAAATTTTCCTGACGGCCGGAACAATAACGGTTAAGCCCAAGAAACCATATACCACTGACGGAATACCAACTAGTAGTTCCATCACAGATTGCAAGAGGCGCACTTTCCGGCCCGATTCATATTCGGTCATAAAAAGCGCTACCGCAATAGAAAATGGCGTAGCTAAAAGCGCTGCTAGCAGGGTCACTGCAAAAGAGGTGACAATCATGGCAGCTGCTCCTACGTGTTCTTTACCAGCACTTGGGTTCCAATCAGTCGTAAAGAGAAAATGAAAGACATTTACCCTATCAGCAAAAAAGGTGGCCAACCCCCGCAAGCCGACAAAGCCAATAATGGCAACAATCAAAATCCCAATTAAGCCAATTGCCAACAGGGTTAACCCTTTGCCCCAACGCTCTTGCCGCGTTTCCTTAGATGGCTTGGTTAAGCGTGCAATATCAATATCCTGAGGGTCAATACCCTTGAACTTGACGTGTGGTACCTTTTGCTGGGCAATTGCCTTTTCGACCACTTTTTGCAAATCTTGTTTCTTTTTTCCCATCTTACTTACCTATCTGCGTAATGTTATTTTGACTGTCACGCGCAACTTTCATCTCGTGGATGCTGAGATAACCAATCTTCGGTACCAGATCCTGTTGCACCTTCTTGCCCAAGACGTACTTGATGAAGGCCGCCGTTGCCTTGTTTGGCTTGCCCTTAGTATACATATGTTCATATGACCAGAGGGGCCACTTATTAGCGGGAATATTCTGATTATCTGGTCGAACACCGTTCAAACTCAATTTTTGAATGTTTTGATCATTAGCATAGGGAAAAGAAATATAAGAAATTGTACCTGGGGTGGTGCTGACAATCTTTTTGACGGTGCCATTAGAATCTTGTTCTTGGGAATTAACCGCTTCCTTGCCCGACAAGATAAGATCTTCAAAGGTTGTTCTGGTACCACTGCCCCGGGAACGGTTAATGACAATAATTGGCAAGTTTTTTCCGCCAACTTGACGCCAATTTTTTACTTTACCGGTAAAAATCGCTGCTAGCTGCTGGGTCGACAGGTCCTTAACCCCGACCCCCTTATTAGCAATCGGGACAATCCCCACCACGGCCACCGGGTAATCCTTGAGCTCTGCTGCATCAATCCCCTTCTGGGTAGCAGCAAAAACGTCAGACGTGCCCACTTCAACTGCGCCGGCCTGTACCTGGCTGAGTCCAGTACCAGAACCGCCGCCCTGCACGACAATATTACTGCTCATGTGGGCCAAGTGGTAATCATTTCCAGCTTGTTCAATTAAGGGCTGCAAAGCACTTGAACCAACAATAGTAATCTTTTCTTGGTTCTTACTGCAACCAACTAAAAAAAGCGGCACAACCACGATGACAGCCAAAAGTTTGACCAAATTATTTTTCCGCATTCAAAATTCCTCAATTAGACAATTAAATTAGTTATAGTTTACCAAATCTTGCCCCCTCGTTAAACCATAAATTCTTTGAAGATAAAACCCAAGGGACTAGCTTGCAATATTTAAAGCTGTTTAACATAAAAAATCCTGCTGATAGAATCATCTCTACCAACAGGATTTATTTTATCAGCCGTAGCCAACAAGATTATTTACTTATTAGTCTAAGTTCAATGGGTCCAGCTTAATCCCTGGGCCAAAAGTTGCGGCAACAGCCACACTCTTAACATATTGCCCCTTAGCAGCTGATGGACGAGCCCGCAGAATAACATCGCGCAGGGCGTCAAAGTTCTCAACCAGTTGCTCATCAGTGAATGAAACCTTACCAATAGCAGCGTGGATGGCAGCTTGCCGGTCAACTCGGTATTCAACCTGACCAGCCTTAACATTTTCAACGGCCTTGGCAATATCCATGGTCACAGTACCAGTCTTAGGGTTTGGCATTAAGCCTTTTGGTCCCAGTACCCGACCCAAACGACCAACTTTAGCCATCATCGTTGGTGTTGCAACAACAACGTCAAAGTCCAAGTAACCGTTTTGAATCTTTTCTACCAGGTCATCTGAACCAACTTCATCAGCACCCGCTGCCTTAGCTTCTTCAGCTTGAGCACCTTCAGCAAAAACAACTACCTTTTGAGTTCTACCGGTACCGTTTGGCAAGACCAGTGAACCCCGAATTTGTTGATCAGCTTGCTTAGGGTCAACGCTCAAATTGTATGAAACTTCAACTGAAGCATCAAAGCCTGCATATGAAGTCTCTTTAACCAACTTCATTGCTTCGGCAACCGAATATAACTTCTTTGAGTCTACTTTTTTAGCAGCTTCTAAATATTTTTTACCATGCTTTGGCATGTGATTTCCTCCTTAATATGTGGTCAAACGAGCACGCCGGCTCTCCCACCTAAATTGTTATAAATAACAGGATTAGTCTTCGACTTCGATACCCATGCTTCTAGCAGTACCTTCGATCATCCGCATAGCAGCCTCGACATCAGCAGCGTTAAGGTCTTGCATCTTGGTTTCCGCAATTTCCTTAACCTGAGCCTTGGTAACCTTACCAACCTTCTTGGTGTTCGGTTCACCGGACGCCTTATCAATCTTGGCAGCTTGCTTCAAAAGAACTGGAGCTGGTGGAGTCTTAGTTATAAATTCGAATGAACGATCTTCATAAACCGTGATGACTACAGGAATAATCATGCCTTTTTGGTCAGCAGTTCTAGCATTGAAGTCCTTGGTAAAACCTACAATGTTAATTCCCGCCTGACCTAAAGCAGGACCAACTGGGGGTGCAGGTGTTGCTGCACCAGCTGGTATTTGTAATTTGACAACGTTAATAACTTTCTTTGCCACGGTCAAAACCTCCTTGATTCCGTGCGTGGTTAAAATGGAAAACTAACCTATTTTCCTCCCACAATAATAAAAGTACTTTAATATCGTACCATCGTTTACCTACTTTTGCAATTACTTGCCCAACTTTAACTAATCTTCTTAACCTGGTCGTAGTCAAGTTCAGTAGTGGTTTCCCGGCCGAACATATCAACCAGGACAAAGAGCTTGTAGCGGTCGGCTTGGACTTCGGTAATCTTACCCTCAACCCCGTTAAAGGCACCATCGGTAATTGTTACCGTCTCTCCGACTTCAAAGTCAATCTGCGGCCGCTTAGCCGGCTCACCTTGCTGACGCAAGAGCCGATTTACTTCTTCTTCAAGTAGTGGGGACGGCTTAGAACCACCCCCGTGAGAGCCAACAAAACCCGTAACATTAGGTGTGTTACGGACAACGAACCAGCTCTCGTCGGTCATGACCATCTCCACCAACACATAACCTGGGAAAACTTTTTCCTCGACCTTTTTCTTCTTATCATTGACCTTTTCAATTTTTTCTTGTTCCGGGACCATCACCCGAAAAATGTAGTCTTGCATCCCCATACTTTGTGCACGTGACAGCAAGTCGGACTTAACCTTATCTTCATAACCTGAATAAGTATGAAGTACAAACCATTGCTTCTTAGCTGTTTCAACCATTACGATGAATTCTCCTTTAGTTTTGGCAAACAAAAAAACCTCCACGTCAGAGGTCTTCTTTAATTATCATTATTCTATCACAAGTAGCGCATCTTTGCTACTTACATAAATAATTGCGTCAACTTGCCAAAGAGTAGGTCAAGCAAACCTAGATACGAGGCAAAGAGAATTGAGGTTACAATTACGATTCCCGTGTCATGCCGGTTTTGCTTAGCTGATGGCCAGGTTACCAGGCGCATCTCTTTACCAACGCTCTTAAAAAACTTAATCATTATCCTTACCTCGTTTCTTTATGTAGGGTCTTTTTGCCGCAATGCTTGCAAAACTTGTTCAGTTCAAGCCGCTTCGTGCGATTGGTGCTTGCGGTGATCGAGTAATTACGCGAGCCGCAAACGCTGCAGGCTAAGGATGCTTTTTTCACTGCCATAATCTCACTTCCAAACTACTGTATTCTAGCAAAAAACAACTTTTTAAACAAGAAAATAAGCCAGATTCTTCAAGAAGAAAACAAAGGCAGCTACTCTATCCGAGTAGCTGCCGCCCTGAGTTGGTGGTCAATCCAAGTAAAACACTGCGTCAGTGTCTTGGACTTGACTTACTTCTTAAGTTTTTCTTCGATCAAGGCTTTAAGCTGATCGTCTGAATAATTTAGAACCGGTAACATCGTTTCTTCAGTCTTAATGGTATCGTGGCCATTTTCTTCCATAAAATAATCCCACAGAGCATCTCTAACTGGAATATCGGCATCACTCCAGTCAAACACTTCTTTCATGTGCCGGTCAAGTAATGCTGTCTTCATCTCTTCTGCCATTTTAACTACCTCCTGAATTTTTTCTTTTACTAGTTTTATTGTAACGCTATTTAGTTTGCCCACTGCTTAAAAAACACTATTTTAACAAGGTAGCGCGCATTTTTTGTAATAAACGTGAACGCGCCCGGCCAAGGGCCTTGTGATCAACCGCTAGGAGCTCAATAACGTCTTCTGGGCTAGCCATCCCTAGGGTTACCAACAAGGCATTCATTTCCAAGTTGGACAAATTAGCAACCACTTCCGTCAGACTCTCGGTTAGTGGTACTTGAGATTCGGACACCTGGTCGCGGTGTAGCGGTCCGAGGCCATTTTCTTGGGCTGTTTCCAGCGATACCGACTGTAGCAGCGCACGGCGCCGATATGCCGTATTGTATCTGACTAGGGATTTAGCGTGGTTGGTTAACCGAGTTTTATAATAACTACTGAAGCGGCCGCGCTGGCAATCGTAATTTATGGCTGACTGGTGGCAGATGATCAACGCCTCTTGATCCCAATCCTGACTATCATAATCGCGCACGTGGTACTTCTGCTTAACACTGTTGATTAGCGGCTGATACAAGTAATACAGCTTTTTCAGGGCATCATCGTCGCCCGCCTTAGTTTGGAGAATCAACTTATCTTCACGTTTTTTGGTTTGTTCGTATTTTTGCATGTGCTGCTCCTTCATCTAACTGGTAAAATGAAGATTATGAAAATAAGTTGCTGCCAGCTATCGAACCATTGTTTATTTTGTCCGAAAATTGGCTAACGCACCTTAAACTCGAAGCAGCTCCTGCTCGCTGATAAATTACTTGTAGCAAAAAAAGATTCTGGGCTAACTGCCCAGAATCTTTTTGACTTTTGCTTAAAGCGGATTACGGCTATTTAGCATCTGATAAAGCAAAACTCCCGTAGCAACACTCGCATTCAACGACTGCACGTGGCCTACCATGGGTAGAGTTAACATCTGATCCATCTGCTCCTTGAGTAGCCGGGAAATACCCTTGCCTTCATTGCCAATCACCAGAACTGTCTTGCCCTTACTATCCCACCTGCGATAGTCTGTACCATCCATGTCTGTACCAAATAGCCAGTAGCCCCGCTTCTTTAGCAGTTGACTTGTCTGCACCAAGTTGCCGACGCGAGCAACAGGAACATGGTCAATAGCGCCCGTCGACGTCTTGGCAACCACTGAAGTAAGGCCAGTTGCATGACGCTTGGGAATGATTACAGCAGCCACGCCAGTGGCATCCGCCGTCCTCAAAATTGATCCTAAGTTGTGGGGATCCTCAATTGAATCCAGCATTAACAAGAAGGGATCCTCAGCCCTCTGGTCGAACTCAGCTAAGAGAGCGGTCAGTTCCGCATATTCAAAACTTGCAACTGCCAAGACTAAGCCTTGATGATTGCCCCCAGCTACTAGCCGATCAAGCTTGTTCTTCGGTACGGTCTGTATAATCAGCCCTTTATCTTTAGCTAAGCCATACACTTCTTTAGCAAAACTCTCTTGGACACCCTGTTGCAAAAAAACTTTGTTAATACGTCCAGCATCTTGCGTTTTTAAAAAATCCAAACCCGCATGTTTACCAAACACAAAGTCGCGCTCACTTGAACTCATAATTATCAATACCACCATTCTCTACGGTTTTAATGCACCACTCAGTTAATTCATGAATCCGTTCATGCTTTCCCAACAACTCTAGATAACCCCAGACCGCCTCAAAGCCGGTCGACAGCTGATAGGTTGCTAGACTGGTGTTTTTGGCCTTGGTGTGGCTTTTGGAATTGCGGCCCCGGCGAAAAGTCGCCAGCTCGCCTGCCTCCAGTAAATGCTCCGCTTGGAGTTTAGTAATAAGCGACGCCTGCGCCTTCGCTGAGACATAGTGAGTAGCACGGCGTTGCAGCACCTGAGGCTTAACCACCCCGCATTTAATTAAGTGCCGCCGAATCGCAATTTCGTATACCGCATCCCCCAAATATGCCAGCGTTTGGCCGTTCAACGTAGCTGGATTGACCGCCTTTTCAATCATTTCTGTGTTTTTAGTCACGTCTCCACCTTGTTCCCAGCGGGGTGTCCTCTACCGTAATCCCCATTTTTTGCAATTGTTCGCGCAATTCATCACTTTTAGCCCAATCCCGGTTCTTGCGTGCTTGATCACGCTCCTTAACCAGCTGGATGACCGCTGCATCTTCGTCGGTTGAGTCAGTCTCAGCCGTTAACTGATCGGCCTCAATCCCAAAAATTGCCAGCCATGCTGTCAACCGTCCGCGCGCCTGTCTTAGGGTAGTCTTGTCAGCCTGTTCAGCCGCACTGTTGGCGTTGAGCTCAGGTAATAGTTCATAAATTGCGGCTAAGGCATTTTGCACATTAAGGTCATCATCCATTGCTGCAACAAATTTCTGCTCAGTTTGTTCCAACTTCTGACTGAGTGCTGCCGACGCCACACTTGAACTGGTATCCTTTAAACGGAAATCAACATTGACCAAGGTGTGCTTAAACCGCTGCAAAATATTTTGGGCCTGCGTCAAGTTTTGACTAGAGTAGTTAATCTGGCGCCGGTACTGCACACTAGCCATAAAAAAGCGTAAGGTTTGGGGATCCGTTGTCTTCAACAGGTCATGCACGGTCACAAAGTTACCCAGTGACTTAGACATCTTCTCTTGGTCTGCACCAACCGTAACAAAACCGTTATGCATCCAATAATGAACAAACTTCTTGCCGGTAGCGGCCTCACTTTGGGCAATTTCGTTTTCATGGTGAGGAAATTCTAAGTCTTGTCCGCCGCCATGAATGTCAATCGTGTCACCTAAATACTTGGTGGACATCACGGAACACTCAATATGCCAGCCGGGCCGCCCCTTACCCCAGGGTGAATCCCAAGCAAGCTCATCAGACTGCTTCTGCCCTTTCCACAAGGCAAAGTCAATTGGATCCTCCTTGCGTTGCTGCTCGTCATCATTCAGGTGGTCTGAAGCCCCCTCTTCCAGTTCGGCAATATTCTGACTGCTTAATTCACCATAATGAGCAAATTTTTTAGTATGGTAATAGACATCACCGCCTGCTTCATAGGCGTAGCCCTTATTGATCAGTTCGGCAATGAAGTCAATAATTGCGGAAATCTCATGCGTAGCACGCGGATTCAAAGTTGCCGGTTTCACATTCAAGGCGGCCGTATCTGCCTTGTAGGCCGCAATATAGCGCTCAGCCAGAGCAGCTACAGTAATACCCTCAGCACGCGCTGCGTTAATCATCTTATCATCAACATCAGTAAAGTTGGACACATAGTTAACCTGGTACCCCCGGTATTCAAAGTAGCGCCGAATGGTGTCAAAGGCAATCGCACTCCGAGCATTACCGATGTGAATGTAGTTATAAACGGTAGGGCCGCAGACGTACATTGTTATTTGCCCCGGCTTAAGCGGCCGAAATTCTTCCTTGGTCTTGGTCAGAGTATTGTAAATTTTCACGGCTTTTTAACCTTTCTAGCTTAACTTTTATCTTCATTTTACCAGAAACCAGCCCAGATTCTAGTCAAGCACTACCAATAAGTCAGTCCTTGTGCCTTCTTACTTTACTCCCGCCAACATTTAAAAACGTTGAGTAATTCACTTCCTCAACGTTTTTTGGTTTATAATCCGTTCTCACTCATTTGCTGCAAGGTCAAGTCCAAGTGCTCGTGCACCCTATCCTTGCCCAGCAGTTCCATTGCTTCACCAATGCCAGGTCCAACCATTGATCTGGTAGTCGCAATTCTAATCGGCATGAAGAGGCGTCTACCCTTGATGCCTGTGACTTTACGGGTGGCTTGAACTGCATTCATAATCTGGGCAGACGTGAAACGCGGCAGCAGGTCAATCTGCTGCTTAAATTCTTCAATCACTGGTCTAGCCTCATCCTGGCGGATTTCGTCCATTTCTTCAGCACTTAGAGCTTTTGGTGCAGCAAAGAAAATCTGAGCCAAATCAACAATTTGCTTGGTATAAGACATCTGCACCGCATAGATGTTAACTAGTTGACGAACCCACTCCATTTTTTCTGGGCTTGGACTAGTCTCAATCAGGCCAGCCTCTTGTAGGTTACCAAGAGCTAAGTCAAGTAGGGTATCACGATCAGCCTGCTTGATGTACTGGTTGTTAATCCATTCCAGCTTTTTACGGTCAAAGGCAGCAGGTGACTTAGAAAGGCGCTCGGGGTCAAATTGCTTAATCAAGTCGCGCTGACTATAGATTTCACTTTCACCCACCGGTGACCATCCAAGCAGGGTAATGAAGTTAAACATTGCTTCTGGAAGGTAGCCCATTGCCCTGTACTGCTCAATAAACTGGAGGATAGACTCGTCCTGTTCGCGCTTGGATAGCTTCTTGCCCGTCTCAGCGTTGATAATCAAAGTCATATGACCAAACTTGGGTGGCTCCCAGCCAAGTGCTTCATAAACCGCTAATTGCTTAGGCGTGTTCGACACATGATCATCCCCGCGCAAAACGTGCGTGATTGCCATCAAGTGGTCGTCTACTACGACCGCAAAGTTATAGGTCGGCATCCCGTCGCGCTTTTGAATGACAAAGTCGCCGCCAATAGTGTCAGACTCAAAACTCAAATGCCCCTTAACAATATCCTCCCAGGCGTAGGTCTCCATTTCAGGAATATGAATCCGAACCACTGGCTTTAAGCCTGCAGCCTGGGCCTGGGCCTGCTTTTCAGCAATTTCAGCAGCAGTTAGGCCTTCATACTCATAGGTATAGTGGGGCGCAATCCCCATCATGCGCTGCTCCTCACGCTGTTCCTCTAGTTCCTCTTCGGTCTTGTAGGAATAGTAGGCCTTACCCTCGTCGAGCAGTTGTTGGATATACTTTTGGTAAATATCCTTGCGTTCTGATTGCCGGTAGGGGCCATAGTCGCCGCCCTGGTCTGGACCCTCGTCCCAATCAATACCCAACCAGTGCAGGTTATCCATCTGTGACTTAGAACCACCTGCAATATTACGCTTCTGGTCGGTATCTTCAATTCTTAAGACAAAAGTACCCTTATTGTGTCGCGCAAATAAGTAATTAAATAGCGCAGTCCGTGCGTTACCAATGTGTAAATGTCCCGTAGGACTTGGGGCATACCTTACCCTAATCTTTTGTTTTGCCAAAGTTCATGCCTCTTTCAAATAGTATCGTTAAATCAATATAAGTTTACCCGTAAACCGGGAAAAGTTCAATGGATCCTTAGCCCAAAACCAGTTTCAGCGCCTGCGGAATGCTTGCCACCGGAATTACCTCGATCCCCAGCTGCGTAAGACTGGCCCGCATGTTGTGCTTAGGAATGAAAATTCGTTTGAAACCGGTCTTAGCGGCCTCCTTAATGCGGGAATCCACCTGGTTGACACGGCGAACCTCACCGGTCAAGCCCACTTCACCGACAAAGCAATCAGTCGGTGAGATTTCTTGGTTTTTATAACTGGAAGCGATGGCCATCACCACCGCCAAATCAACCGCTGGCTCGCCCAAGCGAATACCACCAGTAGCGGTCAAATAGACGTCTTGGTTTTGTAGCATGAGATTGCCCCGCTTCTCCAAAACCGCAAGCAGCAGCGCGGCCCGGTTGTAGTCGAGCCCAGAGGTAGTACGCTTGGCATAGCCAAAGGCGGTCGGCGTAACTAACGCTTGGATTTCCGCCAGGATGGGCCGCGTCCCTTCTAAAGAAACAACAATCGCCGACCCCGTTGACTGCGGCAAACGCTCATCTAGAAAGATGGCTGATGGATTGGTAACCTCCTGCAGCCCCTGGTGAACCATCTCAAACATCCCAATTTCATTGGCCGCCCCAAAACGATTCTTAACCGAATGCAGGATACGATAAGCATGGTGTTCATCACCCTCAAAGTAGAGTACCGTATCCACCATGTGTTCTAGAATCTTCGGCCCTGCAATGGCCCCTTCCTTGGTGACGTGTCCAATGACAAAGATTGTAATGGCATCCAGCTTGGCCATTTTCATCAGTTCACTGGTAACTTCACGTACCTGCGAAGCCGAGCCCGTCATCGAGTCCAGACTAGGCTCATTCATTGTTTGAATCGAATCGATTACCACAAAATCTGGCTGCAGCTCCTCAATCTGTTGCCGAATATCCTCCATGTCCGTTTCAGGATAGAGCAACATATCACTAGCTTCAAGACCCAGCCGGCTGGCGCGCAGCTTAATCTGATTGGCTGACTCTTCGCCCGAAACATATAGCACTTTGTGCTTGGTCGACAAGTCACTCATAATCTGCAGCATCAAGGTAGACTTGCCAATACCGGGATCTCCGCCCACCAAAACCAGCGAGCCGGGCACGATACCACCACCTAAGACTCGGTTTAGCTCGCCCATCGAGGTCTGAATGCGTTCTTCTTTTTCTGCTTTCACATCTTCTAGCTTGACTGGTTCACTTACGCCCGTCTTCTTAATTAGGCGACTAGGGCTGCCCTTGCTCGACCGGTTCGCAACGGCCTCTGTCTCTTTTTCAAACTGGTTCCAAGCACCGCAGTTAGGACAGCGGCCGAGGTAGCTGGCCGAGATATAGCCACATGAGCGGCACTTGTACTTGGTTTTAAGCTTGGCCATTTAACTCTCCTTCTTGTTAGTTGAACCGAAACCACTCAGCCGTTCCCGGCTAACTGGCTGGTCATCGTCAGTCTTGCGGTATTGCACAAAGATACCTTGAGCAATCCGATCACCCTGATGAATTTTAATTGTTCTGACACCGTAATTCAGTAGTTGGGCAAAAAGTTCGCCCTCGTTATCAGGATTATTGTAGTAGTCAGCATCAACTACGCCAATGCCATTGGGCAGACTTAAGTTGCGCCTAAAGGTATTAGAGGACCGATTAGCCAAAATTAAGACTTCATCCTCAGGCATGTATGCCTTGACGCCCGTGGGAACTAAGAATGGTTTCAAAATTGCTTCAGCCTGCTGATAGTCCGATTCATATAATTGGTGGCCATTCCTAATAATCCTAAAAATCCGCACAAAGTTAAGCCGCCAGATACTCGGAATCTCCATATCCACAGCTGCTGCGAGATCATAGCCCGCGCTGGCAATGGTCTGGCGCCTGGGCAGCGTGATATTTTCATCCCGATATTTAGATACAATTTCAAAGCCGCGTATTCTCGTCATTTTTTCTCCCTTAAGTTTATCTAATATTATTTTACATTAAATTGCAGCTTTGATAGAAAATCAACTATAATTAACTACGACAAAAGCTAAATTTATTTCGAAAAGGAAAAAATGATGTTTAATCTTGATGATCCCCACCAATTTTGTGAAGTTTATGATGATGAAGTATTAATTTGCCGCTGGACAATGGACCGACTTGAACGCCAGGATGGGCCGGTTTGGATCATGAATCACTTTTTCATTAATCCAAGTGCCAACCACAAGCAAGTTCTTAGTGAACAACTGAACGTTGTCCAGACGATTGCCCAGCAGTCTCACCTGTTGGTCTGGCCACTTGATCCCCTGGTCATTGACTACTTCAAAGAACATCCCCAATTTGATAAAATTTGGTACCACAAACCGGCTGGTCAGTTTGACTAGACCGCAAAATAACTAACTTAAAATCAATAATTGCTATTCAGGAGGGCAACGATGGGCTTTTCAGTTTTTTATTTTATCTTTTGAATAATTGGCTTGACCTTTTTAATTCTGGGCCGCCACCATCAAAAGAACTGGTTAGCTTATCTAGGTGCAACTATGCTAATCTTGTTTTTGGCGGTGCTGCTTTACTTTTGGCTGTCTCCAGACACCATGTGATCAAAAAAGTTAGTTGTGCGTGATAGACTAGTAAGCCTTGATAAGCTAAAATAGTAGTTAATTATCTCAAGGAGGAAACAAGATGACTAAAGAAATTACTAATGATGCAATAGCCAATTATACTGCCGACCTGGCTAAGCATGCTGGCTTTAACATTGCTAGCCATGCTGCCCAAGAAAACGGCATTTACAAGGCGAGCCAAAACTTACAAGCCAAGATTGACTTAACCCCAACCTTTTCAATTGAAATCGAAACGGGTAAGCCATCCAACCAGCAACAATCAGGCCGTTGCTGGATGTTCTCTGCGCTCAATACCATGCGTCACCCACTGCAAAAAGAATACAAGGTGAAAGATTTTGAATTATCGCAGAACTACACCAACTTCTGGGACAAGTTCGAAAAGTCTAATTGGTTCTTCGAAAACGTGATTGCTTCTGCAGACAAGCCACTGGGTGACCGTAAGGTCAGCTTCCTGTTCGCCACTCCGCAGCAAGATGGTGGCCAGTGGGACATGCTCTGCGGCCTAATTGAAAAATATGGAATTGTGCCTAAGTCAGTTTATCCAGAAACAGCTAATGCCACTAATTCCAGCGCCTTAAATGATACGCTCAATACGCTTTTGCGCAAAGCTGGTCTGGTGCTACGCGACTTGGTTAATTCCGGCAAGTCTCAGGATGAAGTTGAGGCGCGCAAGAACGAGTTTTTAAACGATGTTTTCCGGATTTTAGCAATTTCTCTTGGTGTGCCTCCTAAGAACTTTGACTTCGAATATAAGGATGACGATGGCAACTACCATCGCGAAGCCGGCCTCACGCCGAAGGCCTTCTTTGACAAGTACGTGGGCATGAACTTGGAAGACCATGTTTCTATCATTAATTCACCAACTGCAGACAAGCCGTACCACAAGGTCTTCTCCGTTGAATATCTAGGCAACGTGGTTGGTGGCCGGCAAGTACGCCACCTCAACTTGAAGATTGACGAGATGAAGGAGTTAATCATCAAGCAGCTCAGGGCTGGCGAGGTGGTTTGGTTTGGTTCAAACGTGGGTAAAGATTCCGAGCGGCAACTTGGATTGCTTGACACCAACATTTACAAGCGCGACGAACTCTTCGATGTTGACTTTTCAATGTCCAAGGCCGAAAGACTTGATTCAGGCGAAAGCATGATGGATCACGCGATGGTCATTACCGGGGTTGACTTGGTTGATGGTCAGCCAACCAAGTGGAAGATTGAGAACTCTTGGGGTGAAAAGCCTGGTTTTAAGGGCTACTTCGTGATGAGCGATGCCTGGTTTGACGCCTTTGTCTATCAAGCCGTAATCAACCAGCAGTTCCTGCCTGAAGACCTGAAGAAGGACTTTGTCGCAGGCGCCAAGCAGCCAATCGAACTGCTTCCTTGGGACCCAATGGGTGCTTTAGCTTTTAAGTAAAAATTACAAATCAAGAAAAGCGTTGAGAAAATCAACGCTTTTTTGGTGCCTACTAACTAGCTCGCCCCCGTACTTACTGTTTCATCGACCAAAATTCAGTAAAACCACCATTTGATGAGCGCTTTTTTTCAACCAGTTTGAGAAAATCTGCCCGGCTAATCCCCTTGAAGTTCAGGTAGGCTACAAGTACCTCATAGACATCCCCTAACTCTTCAAGCAAGTTGTCTTCCGTCTGCGCCTCAAGAACTTCATTAGTTTCTTCAAGCAACTTCTTTTTTAGGGCTGGTTCAATCTCTTCCTCGCTTAGTTGGCGAAAACTTGCAGCCTTAGCTAACTCAGGAATTTTGTCTCGTACTAATTTCTCCATTTTTATTATCCTCTTTTTGAAATTTGGCTAGTCGTCACTAGGCGATGCGGACTGCTCAGCTAGTCCGACTTTTTGGACAAAACGCATAAAGGCTGTCTGCCCCGCTTGCGTCCGCTTGAAGACCCCAGCATCTTCAAGTACCCGCGCAAAGATCTGACCTAATTCCGCGCGCAAGATCTGATCGACATTATCTGCATTTATTCGCTGCCTTGCCCTAATTTGCTGCGCCCAGGGCAGATGCATTGGTGCCACCTGATTCGGCTCATCTAGCAAAAACTTTTTGACTTCCTCTAGCTCGGGTTTCAAGCGCGGCGGAAGAATAGCCAGACCCATGACCTCAATCAGACCAATGTTTTCTTTTTTAATGTGCTGGACATCTGGGTGCGGATGAAAGATGCCATCCGGGTATGCTGGGGAAGTCTGGTTATCGCGGAGTACCAAGTCCAATTCAAAATCATGACCGCGGCGCCGAGCAATCGGCGTTACTGTGTGGTGCTGCACGCCATTAGTGGTGGCCCGGACAGCAACTCGTTCATCATCATACTCACGCCACACCGTGGTGATTTTGGTAGCTAAATTTACTAGTTGTGCCTGGTCACGCGCACGCAACCGAATTACTGCCAGCGGCCAGTCGACAATCCCCGCCTGCACTTGATCAAAGCCGGCAAAGTGCAGCTTAGTGGTCACCGGTGCTTGTTCCATTGCAAACTGGTGCCGGCCACCCTGGTAGTGTTCATGAGCCAGAATGGAACCACCGACAATTGGCAAATCAGCATTGCTACCAGCAAAATAACCGGGAAACTGTGCAATAATATCCAGTAACGAGCTAAAAGTCCGCCGCCCAATGTGCATCTTTTCATGTTTAGCAGACAAAAAGATACAGTGTTCATTAAAATAGGCGTAGGGAGAATATTGAAAGCCCCAAACTTGGTCGTTTAGCCGAAAGCGAATAATACGGTGGTTGCGCCGGGCTGGATAATTAAGGCGGCCCAAATAACCCTCATTTTCCATGCACAGCTGACAAAGTGGATAGCCTGCTTGCTTGGCATCACGAGCAGCCGCAATTTCCTTAGGGTCCTTCTCGGGCTTAGACAGGTTGATCGTAATTTCTAAGTCACCATACTTAGTCGTTGCAGTAAAGTAAATGTTTTTGGCAATCGCTTGCGTCTTGATGTAGTCACTGCGTATACTAAGTTGGTAAAAATCAGCAATTGCTCGTTCAGGTGATTCCTGGTAGGTCTGCCAAAAGTCGCGGTTAACCTTACTAGGACGAGGAACAATTAGCTCCATTAGCTGGGTCGCCACCCGATCACGAGCGGCGCTACCCTGCTGGCAGCTTCCGTTGTCTTGAGTTGCGTTAACCAATTCTACTTGCAGGTCCAGTAGTTTTTGACTGCTGGTGGTCACCGCTCTAGCACTATCCCCCACTAGCGCCAGCACCCGGTTGCGCAGATAAATTCGGTCCAGGTCCTCGTAATCACTATTGGCAATAACTTGTGTAATAAATTTTTCAACTAAATTTGACTCAGCCATCTTGATTCCCTAATTACTGTAAAACTTTCGCTCCATCTGCTGTTTCTGCTAGATAAAACGACGGTGCATAGCCGATTTCACGTTCATAGCGTTCAGCTACATTGTCCTTAAAGGCGGCGACCTGGTCTCGCTTAACTAGAGCAATCGCACAACCACCAAATCCGGCTCCGGTCATGCGGGCACCCAAAGTCCCAGCTTGGTCCCAGGCCGCGTGAACCAACGTGTCAAGTTCCTTTCCGGTTACTTCGTAGTCAGCTTCAAGCGAAACGTGCGAGGCGTTGAGCAAGTGGCCGAACCGAACCAAGTCTCCATTTTGCAAGGCCGCTTTAGCAAGTAGCGTCCGTTGGTTTTCCCAGACGGCATGCCGGCTACGCTTAAGCAAATTTGCTTGCGGCAGCAAGTAGCTGTACTCGTCCAGCGTTGTAGTGTCTAAGTCGCCAAGCGACTTAATCTCAAGCTGCCCCTGCAACCAATGTAGCGCCTGGTCACACTCACTGCGGCGTTCATTGTACTTAGAGTCAGCTAACTCCCGGCGCTTGTTAGTGTTCATAATGACAATTAGGTTATCCTGCAAGTCAAGTGGAACCAGATCATAATCTAGAGTCTCTGCATTGAGCAAAATTGCATGATTCTTTTGACTCAATTCAACGGCGAATTGATCCATAACGCCAGAGTTAACCCCGATAAAGTCGTTTTCGGTTTTAACGCCGAGCTTGACCATGGTAAGGTGATCAATCGACAAGTGGAACTGGTCTTCAATCATGGTTCCGACCAACATTTCTAAAGCAGCCGATGAAGATAAACCGGCACCATCCGGGATATTACCATCAACATAAACGTTCAATCCATGATCAAGCTGGTAGCCACTTGCAAGTAGAAAGTGAATCATCCCCTTGGCATAGTTGGCCCAACCGTCTTCCTTAACATAGCGTAACTGGTCCAGGTCAACCTCAATTACCCCAGCTTGGACAAAACTGGTGGAATAAAGCCTAAACTTGCGGTCTACACGCGGACTAGCGGCACCATACAAGCCAAGCGAGATTGCACAAGGAAAAACATGACCGCCGTTATAATCCGTGTGCTCACCAATTAGGTTGATTCGACCGGGAGCAAAGTAATACCCACTTGGCAGCTCCTGGTAAATTTGCTTAAATCCTGCTTGTATATCTGCAATTTGCATTATCATCACTCTTTTTCTTAAAAAACACTAATAAAAGCGATTACACCTCAATTATACCGTTTTTTTGCTTGCACGACAGCTAACTTTTTACCATTATTAGCGCAATAAAGACTTTCGCTAGTCCAAAATTACCAGTAATACAATAAGAGCTCAATCCACCAAAGTTGTGAATTGAGCTCTTATTTTGCTAAGCAGCTACCAGATGTGCAAGAGCCGATCTGGTTGTAACTTGCTTAAGTTGAATTGATGCACGTGTTGTGGCCTACTCTGGGGATAGTCCAGGGCAAAGTCGGCCAAGTTAACTAATCCAGTTGAATAAGTCCACACACCCTTGACCTTCTTAATGGGATCAAAGACTTCATTGCGCACCGGATAAGCCGAAATGAGAAAGTGTTTATGATGAAACTTAAATACAAAGTACGGCAAGCGGAAGTTGTCGATAATTTCCGTGCTGGTCTTACCGATTGTTACCACGTTGCGGTATGTCCCGTACCTTTCCGTAAACTGATCATTAAAAGAAAAGTAAAAATTGGAAATATGAACATGAGGGAAATCTTCCTCCGGTACCTGGTCAGGCACCGCAAACACATGGGCAAAGTGATCTAAATTACTTTCCCGCTGTGATAACGCCCGGCTCAACTGGTTGGGATTAATCACGTGTGCCCACTCGGGAACCTGCTGATTCTCTTGGTAAGCTAGGTACATCTCCCTAATCACTTCTGGCTTGACCCAATCGTACTGCCGGCGAATTTCATTGCGATTGAGCAAGTTATTCAGGGTCTTGTGGTACATCAGGTCAACAATGAAGGCTTCATAACGGTATTGTTCGACCCAGGGCTGGTAATGGTCAATACTCTCCGCGGAAATATGGGTGCTGTCAACAATGACCGTTTCACCTCGCTTCATCTTTGCTTCAACCAGGCTGTCTACCAAGCGTTCCGTTTGCTCGTTAGCATAACGGGGCACAACTTGGTGTAGGCTATCGGATTCTTCTTCATAATAATAGGTTAAATTGGCCAACAATAATCTAATCTGATCACGGCTAATCGCATATGGCTGTAAGTGATGACGGGCAATGAAAGAAGATTTTCCGGAGCCGGGTGCGCCTCTTAATAAAAATATTTTACGCATACCTTTACTCCAAACTAAGAATGTAAAATTAAATTGATATCGTAATAAATTTTACCACATATCTGAATAATTCCTTAACCTGAAATAGTATGCAAAGCAAAATTAGTGCAGAATTTCCCGGTTAACCAGCCGTAACTGCTGGTCCATGGTATAAACAAGCGGCTCTGCATTGGGTACTTCCACTTGCACGATGGCGGTGTCACTGATTTTTTCTAACTTTTTGATCAAAGCACGCAGACTGGAACCATGAGCCACAATTAATTGGTCTTCACCCTGCAACAATCTATTGGCCACGCAGTCTTGGTAATATGGTAAGAGGCGTTGTTGCGTCTGGTACAAGCTCTCAGCTCTGGGCAAGCTAGGCATATCATAATTGTGATATGCTCGTCCACTGACTGGTTCACCGGCAGGCGGAATCGCATAAAAGCCCCGTCGCCATTCCAAAACCTGCTCTTCACCAAAAATCACACGTGAAGCTTCCTTATTGAGACCACGTAGTTTGCCGTAATGGCGTTCATTCAGTCGCCAAGTCTTCATGATGGGCACGTACAAGAAATCACTGGCTGCTGCCACAATATTGGCCGTCATAATCGCTCTCTTTAAAACAGAGGTATGGATACAAGTGGGCTCAAAGTCACTGAGGCCGGCAATGAGTTCGCCTGCTGTTTGAGCTTGCCTAATTCCCCGGGCAGTCAATTCGACATCGTTCCAACCCGTATACACATTAGAAAAATTGGCGATACTCTCGCCATGCCTAATTAGTACTAACTTAGGCATCTTATTAACCTAACCAGTAGGCAATTAGCATTCCGATGCCAGCAATGGTAAACAATGTTCCCAATAGCATAAATGGTTTACTGCCTCGGTTGTGGTTGCGCCGATTATAGCCATAGGCTAGGTCATATAGGCCTACAATAAGGACGATAATTGCCGTAACCAGATTAATTTTAAGATTCATTTCCTATTCCTATTCTTGCGACCGTTCAGAAGTAATCATCTGGTCATTCTTGCCCCGCTCGCATTCTACTTGAAAGTTGATGTGATTAATGCCGAAGCGTTCAAGTTTTTGTGCGATTGCCTGGGTTAACGCCTCAAATTCGCCTGCAGTCAAGTCAGCATTCACGTTAACGTGGGCATCTAACATGACATAGCGGTCACTATAACGCCACACGTGCACATGGTGAATATTCTTGATTTCGGAGTAAGACAGCACAAGTTGATTCACCTGGTCTAGATCGATGTCCGGATTAGACTCCATTAGGACATCAGCTGCCTTACCGGTTAAAATGCAGGCTTCTCGGAAGACAAAGACTGACACTAACATTGTCATTACTGGATCAATCCAGGTAATGTGCCAAAAATAAATAAAAATGGCCCCAATAACAACGGCAACACTAGAAAGAGCATCGCTCAACATGTGAATAAAGGTAGACCGAACATTCAGATTATCGCTGCCCGCTTGGTGCATTACCAACATTGAAAGCAGATTTGCCAGTAGACCAATAACGGATACCACTAACATAATGCCACCACTAATCTCGGTGGGCTCCCAAAAGCGCTCAAGCGCTTCAATAAAGAGCGCAACACTAATCAGGATTAAAATAACCCCGTTAGTAAAAGCCGCTAGCGTCTCCGCCCGGTCATAACCAAAGGTTTTCTTTTGATTGCTACGACGATTACTAATCAGGTGTGCCACAAATGAAATAATAATGGCTCCGACATCACTCAAATTATGAACTGCATCAGACAGCAGCGACAAGGAGCCTGAAACAAAGCCCCCAATAAATTCAGCAACCGTAATAAGAACATTTAGCGCTGTAACAAAGGCATAGCGCCTGGTCGTGTGATCTTTCATTTTGTTTTCCTTCCAAAATTATTGTAACAAAAAATCCTACTTTGATAGTAGGATTCTAGATATCTTTTGCATCTACATTGTAATCGACAATTTCAAACTCGCCGTTTTCATGGAGTATGCCCCGACTGACACTGCCATTATCAGGGAAAATGATGTCATGTAACCCATCACTCTTATTCCAGTACTTGATTCCTAGCGTCTTGATGAAATCACCGTGAGAAACGATTAACACCCGTTGTTCCTGGCGGCTTAAGTCACCTAAAACCGAGATTGCTTGTATCATGCGCTCATCTAGTTCAGCCTTGTTCTCGGCTAGGTGGCGCGGATCGGCCTGCTTGGTCGCTTCCCGGAACTCATAGATACCAACTTGGTTGATAATTCTGGTAACATCATCTTCATTGCTAAGTCCAGCAGCATGAGCCACTTGCTTCCAAGTATCGCGAATATCGTCGCCTTCAAATGAACCAAAGAAGACCTCCCGGAACTCCGGCAGCTTTTTGATCTTACCAATTTCTGAAACCTGGTTGGCATCCCTCATTAAATGGACAGTATCGATTGCACGCTTTAGGTCAGAAGAATACATATTGTCGAAGTAAACTTGACTGAGCACCTGCGCTGTCCGTTTCAAATCATTAATCCCCTTAACAGTCAACGGCGAATCGCACCATCCTTGAACCTTGTCCAATTGATTAAACATCGTTTCGCCGTGACGTACGAGATAGACTTCTGTTGCCAATTTGTATCCTCCTTTCAGCTAATAGCGTCTAATTACTATACCATAAATGAACAGCAAAATAAACAATCAGTTGTAAAGAATCCTTGGGCGACAAGCGTAAACTATGCTAGTTGCAATCATGTTTAAACAAAAAATTCACACTCCTGCCTGAATTTTTATAATCTGCTGACTAGCTTAAGTAGCTCGATGTGACCAGCTATCAACAATCCTGCCACGGTCTAGTCGATAGACCTCATCGGCTAGTTCACCAATGAAGCGCTCATCATAAGCCGTAACCAAGACTGTGTGCCTCTTTATCCGCAGGTCTTGCAACAACAGCTTGAGCTGGTCAAGTGAGGCGGTGTCTAATCCTTTAGTTAGCTCATCAAGCACTACTAATTCTTGTCCTTCCATAAAGGCTTGAACAATTCCCAACTTCAGGATGTTACCAAACAAAACATCCTTAACCTTTTTATCCTGATAGCGCTCAAGATTGAATTTTTTTAGTGCTATAATGAATTTCCTGGTCACCCACTACATTATCAAAGGAGGCCAAGAAGCGCAGATTTTCCAAGACCGTGCAGGCCGGATTGAAGCCCGGTGTCTCAATGGTTGCCCCCACCTTTGTGGTGCGCTGCCGGTTCAGGCCAACCGCTTCGCCCTTGAGCGCAATTGAACCCTGGTCAATCTCAACTAGGCCGGCAATTGCCCGCAAGAGCATGGTCTTGCCAGAACTGTATGGGCCCACAATTCCGATAATCTTTCCCGTGTTAATGGACAAATTAATATCGTTTAGGACAACTTCTCGCTTAATGACCTTGGTAACATTCTTAAGTTCTAAAAATTTTATTTGTACCTTCTCAATCGAGAACATCTTGTCTACTCTTCCTCATTGTTAAAATGGCAATTACCACGCTGAACAATAGAAAACAGGCCAAGAGCACCCAAATAGTGTGTCGCTGGCTGTTACTATCGACTGGCGTTAGCAGATAGGACAGGGAAAGCTCAGCCCGGCCAGAAGCCACGTTGCACAAGACAGGGCAAAAGGAACAACCATTTCGAACCCATTGGGTATGTCATAGTATGAGGCAACCAAGCCAGTTAGGCCGTACACCCCTCCAAAAATGAAGGTAATCAATATTACACAAAGCAAAAATAAGAGCGCGTGGTGGGCAAATAGACCGTCCCCCCATCCAGTGGGCTTAAGCAGTTGCACACCTGCCCCAATAGACCTCTTAGCGAGGCCATATTTAGCAAAAAAGTAAGCAGCTTCCACTAATAACGGTAAGACACCGACCGTGCCTCCCACAACAAAAGAACTGGCAGTAGTTGAAAGAAGGTACTCCCGCTGCGTTTGCTTGGCTAAGATACTATCTAAGAGGTGACTGTGTTGGTCAATTTGAAAGGTACTGCTGGCTGCTAAGCCGCACATGAGAGGCAGTACCGAGTATAATACATGAGAGTGCCCCAACCACTGCTGTTAAAGCCCGTAAGGTGCATAAAGGCGTTGTTACTGCTGCAACCAACTCTCATGGTGCCAGCCTGAATAATCACCAGCACCAAGCCAATCACTAGTGCTAGCCAAGTTTGCCAGCACAGGCTCATTCCCTGAACTTGCTTCTTAAAAAGCATTATTATCTCCTTTATAATCCTAACCTAAAAACAAAAATTAATATATGATCGAAAATTGCAATTTTAAGTTGAACACCTTACTTGATTTGATAGATGCAAGCTAATCTTCTTTCATATAATTCATCGGGTGTGTGGTAGGCTAAGATCTTGCGCGGCAGGTTATTGCACCATTCTTCAATGTCATAGATTTGGACCATATCATAATCCTTGATGTACTTGCCTTTGGGGATAAAACGCCGAATTAACCGGTTATACCGCTCCACCCCGCCTTTCTCACAAGAAGTGTACGGGTGCGCCTAGTAAACCAGTGTCTGCGATACTCCTTCTAACTGGGCCAAATCCGCAAATTCAGAACCATTGTCCGTGGTAATGATCTTGAAGACCTCGTCCCAGTGTTCCTGGTATTGGCTGCGCAAGGCTGTAAAGGCCGCTCACTAATACTGCGCCCCAGTCTGCGTTTATGCTGGCGTATCCGTTTGGCTTTAGTCTTACGGCTTAAGCATTCGGGCAAGTCAGTTGCCTTAATCCGTAATAAACCACGTTCCACATAATGATAGAGCGTCTTGGTGCAGACGGTTTCTGCCCGGATAAAGAAATTTGGCCCCGTTCAAGCTCATATTTCACGGTTGAGGGTGAACAGTTGAGACTAGCGGCAATTGATGCAGGGACTGGCCCTGCTGGCGCAAGACTTGGATAATCACGCGGTCTTGCAAAGCAAGATGCTGGCCCTGGTGGTGACTAGATATGGTAGAATTAAGCGAGTTCATTGGTAACTTCTTTCTAGAATTGATTTGGTAATTACATTCTATCAAAGAAGTCCAATGGACTTTTTTCATTTTCTAATCAGGGCAAGTGTTCATCTTCATTCTACAATTTACCTTCATTTTTAAGCTTCTATATTAAATTAATTAAACATAATTTCATAAACCACAACTTTAAAGTATAATTTTTCTATCAAGGAACATTCTGCATGCGCGTCTCTCGATGAATCTAGCTTATCAAATTTTAATTACTAGTTAATTAAATATTCAATATAGTGAACGATTTTTTATTAAATTGAACTTGCCGCTACTAGAGCCAATGTGGCAACTGGCACCAAAAAAGGAGTTCCTTTCTTAGGAACTCCTTTGTGCTTAAGTAATTATGCTTGAGCCAATTCGGCCTGTTTCAGTGCAACACGTTCTGAAATCTTGATGAATGGGATGTAGAACAAGGTACAAACCACTAAAATAACAATCTGAACAAGTACCACTTTCCAGTCGCCGGCACTGGCCAAGATACCACTCAAAATTGGTGGCGTGGTCCATGGCACTAACACGCTTAAGGGTTTAACAAAGCCAATGGCCGTTGCAAAATAGCCAATTAATGACCCAATAACCGGACTGAGCACGAACGGAATAATCATCGGAATATTAAAGACAATGGGAAAACCAAAAATAATTGGTTCATTAATCTCGAAAATTCCAGGTACGGTCGCTAACTTGACCACATCTTTGTAAGGTTGATAATGCGAAACGATTAAAACCGCAATAATTAGAGCAAGCGTTAAGCCGGTACCACCCATTTGTGAATAGACCGTTACGAAGTCAGTATTAATAATGTGGGTGGGCTGTTTGCCTGCAGCAACCGCCGCCATGTTTTCATTCATATTAACTAAGTTCAGTGGATCAAGTAAAGAACCATTGATTACCGTCTGATGAATACCGAGTGTATAAAGAAAGTTACCGGTCGAATAGATTAACAAGAAACCCGGCAACGAGGTATTAACTGATCGTAGCGGTTCTTGGATGAGCCGCGAGATCAGTGTTACTAAGTCGGTATTGAAGTAGGCAAAGATACCCGCAAAAATACCAAACAAACCCAGGGTAAGTAGTGAAGGCAATAACACCGAAAAACTTTGACCAACGGCTGGTGGCACTTGATCACCCAAATTGATCTTAAGGGCCTTAACCTTTGATAACTTCATGTAAATTTCAGTTGCCAGAAGTCCAATAATGATACCGGAAAACATCCCAGTTGTTCCTACCTGTGAGTAAAGCACCGCACCGGAGACATCAACCGCCTTTTTGGCACCAGTGGGAATGATGCTAACATTAATGGCTAGCATAATGAAGACTGCCGAAATAGCGACTGCAACCGCCGATATTTGATTATCAAAAGACTTGTTTTTAGCCAAGAAATAGGCAATCATCGGAGCAATCAGAATACTGGCAATATTCAAGGTCCCGTTGGTCAGAGCTGTGCCGAAGACCTGGAACTTTGCTAACGTTGCCCCCTTAAAAATCCAGGTAAAAATAACATTATTAAATAAAACGGCCACACCAGCCAAAATAAACATGGGCATCAAGGTTGCAAATGCATCCCGCAATGATCGTAAGTGGACCTGATTTCCTACCTTTACCGACACTTCGGTAAATTTATCCAAAAATCGCTGTAATTTTGGATGACTTTGGATACTTGTTGAATCGTTCAATTAGAACACCTCCATAAACTAACTTAAATCCTTACCGTTGGAATGAATGACCTTTTTGAGCCAGTGATAACTTTTCTTGGGTATCCGTTTCATATCGCGCAGATCATGGTTTGTCCGGTTAACGTAGACCACGCCATACCTCTTCTCCATGTCACCCTGTGAACTCATAATATCAATCAGTCCCCAACCTAGATAACCAATGACGTTGACGCCGTCCTTGTTAATCGCATCCTGCATCGCCTTGATGTGACTTCTGTGGTAGTCAATGCGATAATCATCTTCAATTTCGTGTTGACCGTCCCATTTTTCGCGGACACCGATTCCGTTTTCGATTGGGAAGACTGGGAGATGATATCGTTGATAGATCTTGTTTAGCACATCTCGAAAGCCTAACGGATCAATCTGCCAGCCCCATTCAGTCGACTTCAAAGCCGGATTAGCTGTGGCTCCCCAATCCATGTACAAGTTAGGTGCGGTATCCGCCGGAATCTTACTTGCATCAATCGTATTCGATGAATAATAACTAAAACTCAGAAAATCACTCCGCAGCTCAGCAATTTCTTTCATTTCCGCTTCCGTGTATTCAACCGGCAATTTTTGTGTTTGCACAAACTTTATTACGGCCGTGGAATACTTCCCATAACTGAAAACATCTAGCAAATCATAATTTAAGAATTCATCAATTTGGTGAGCAGCAAAAACATCCTGGGGATTAGCCGTTGCCGGATATACCTGACTGTAAGCCAACATGCCACCAATTTTGGCAGTTGTTTTAGCATGGAGGTAATTGGCAACTGCGGCATGACAATACATCACATTGTGCGCAATCTGGTAGAGCTCGGTTAGTGTTTGATCACCCTTGGTATACCCAGCAATCTTGAACGCTTCAGGAGTATGGTAAAGGTTTTGCTCATTAAAGGTGATCCAATACTTAACTCGATCCGCAAAATGATCAATTACCACCTGGCTGTATCTAATAAAAGCCGCACACACTTTTTTACTAGTAAAACCGTTGTAATCCTCCGCCAAATGCAAAGGCATATCAAAGTGATACAGACAAATCATTGGTTCAATGTTACGCTCGCGCAAGGCCGCAATGAGCTTATCGTAATAGCGTAAGCCCTCCTCATTGATCTCACCATCACCATCTTTAATAACACGCGACCAGGAAATTTGGAACCTATACATGTTCATCCCTAAATCCTGCATGTAATCGAAATCTTCTTCAAAATGATGATAATTGTCATTAGCAAAGTGCCAATCGCTAACTTGGTCTCCTGACTTACGAATATCATAGACGGACAAGGACTTACCACCCTCGTTCCAGCCACCTTCTGTTTGCATACTGGAGGTTGAATTACCCCAGAAAAATTCAGACATTATACTTCCTCTTTCTTTTTATTGTTAAAAGCGCTTTCAGTTATCATGTTATTTCATCTTGCCCTTTTAGTAAATATTTGTCATCATGTAAGTAAAGCATTTCCTATACTTATGCCAAGGAGAACCCACGATGACCACTAAACCAAAATACTTCACTGTTGCTAACCTGATTGAGCAGGATATTCTCATGCACAAATACCAGCAACAATTACCCCATATTGATGAACTGGCGGTGATTTATCATACTAGCAAAGTCACCATTGTGAGTGCGCTACGCCTGTTACAATATAAGAACATTGTTAAACCCGTACGCGGTCATGGCACCCAAATCTTAACGGCGAAAGAAAGTGAGATTTCCAAGAAAGATAATGCTAACGAGCACCTTGGTTTTACCTCACGGATCAAAAACACTAAATTTCTGACCAGCAAGGTTATTTCCTTCGATATTCGCGAACCAACCGACAAGGAACGGATCGTGCTCAAACTTAATAAAACTGACCTAGTCTACGACATCATCCGCCAAAGACTATTGCGCGACTTTCCGGTAAGACTGGAATATACAGTGATGCCGCAGAGAATTATTCCTGGAATTACAGTAAATATTTTGGACCAGTCGATTTACCACTACATTGAAAATCAGCTCCAGCTTAAAATTGGCAGGGCCAACCGCACCTTCCGGGCCGACAAGCCCGATGCTTATGACCAACTTTACCTCAAGTGTGCAAGCACCGATCCGGTACTCGAAATCGAACAAACTTGTTTTCTGCAAGACGGCACCCCCTTTGAATATTCCCAAACCCGCAACCGCTATGACCAAGCTGAATTAACTTTAAACCAGGTATAACACTGACTTTTGGGGGGCTTGACCAGGAATTGATCATCATTTAGCTTAATAAGTCACCAAATGAGCTATTGGTCTTTCTTTGCTTGGCCAATACCGTTATAATGCAGCTAGAAAGATAAGGAAGGTAAAACAATCGTGGCTAAGTTTGAAACGTTAATTTTTATTCCTGAAGGCAGCTTGCTTGACCAAAAATCTGCAGAAGCAAATGCTCTGCGGATAACACTCGAACATTTTGGTACGGGCATGGGACCGACCCAGCGATTGAAATACGCAAGCTTAGGACAACAAACTAAGCTATTAGGCATGGACGAGCGAATTGACCTGTTTCTTAAAACAATAGTCCCGCAAGACCTGACTACTGCTCGGCACTTTTTCGATGAACAGCTCCGCCAGCAAGACCGCCTAAATAAGGAAACTATCCCATTCTTGGACGAGGTTCAAGGCAAGCTTCAGCTTATCTTGCTATCTAAAGAGCCGCGCCAGTTGATAGCTAGCCGCTTACAAGCAACCGAACTGTTTAGCTACTTTTCTGCCTGCTATGGCAAGGATGAACTGCAAGGCAGGCTGCCTGAAAAGCGAGTTTTCGATCAAATTGTTCAAGAACAAAAAATCACCCCCGCCTCTTGCCTGGTTATCGGAACGGATTTAAGTGAAGATATTCAAGGGGCTGAGAATGCCGGCTTGCAGTCACTTTGGCTAGCACCCAAAAAGGTCAAACTGCCAATCAGTCCGCGTCCTACATTGCATTTAAGCAAACTAAGTGACCTATTGTTTTATCTAAATTTAAGTTAAACTAAAGTAAAAAAGATGATGGAGGTAATAATATGAAAACGGTTGCAGTTGTCTTTGCTGACGGATGTGAAGAAGTTGAAGGATTAAGTATTGTTGATGTCTTACGCCGACTCGACGTACAAGTCGATATGGTTGGATTAGCTAGTACCCAAATTACTGGTGCTCACCAAATCAGCCTAACTTGCGCTAAGATAATCGACAACAGCCTACTAGACTATGATTTAGTAGCCTTGCCTGGTGGCAAGTCGGGAGCTGAAAACTTACGGGACAGCCAGCAGCTGCGAGAGCTGATGGTCAAGCGCAATCAAACTGGTCAATGGGTTGCCGCCATGTGTGCTGCGCCAATTGCTTTGGCCCGCTATGGTATTTTAAATGGTGCCGACTACACTTGCTATCCAGGTTTTGAACGCCAAACCAAAAAAGATGCCCCCAGTGGTCACTATCGGGAGAACATTACAGTAACTGACAAAGTTCACCAGGTCATCACTAGTCGTGGGCCTGCAACAGCCTGGGCCTTCGCTTATGCAATCGGGGATGCCCTGGACCTTGACACCCAAGATTTAAAGCATGTAATGCTATATGATTACCTAGAAGACAACATCCAAGATAGCTTGTAAGAGTTTAAGGTAATTCTTTCCACTCCAAATTTTTTATAGGCAACAAAAAAGCTCACATCTCGTTTGAGATGTGAGCTTTTTGTTATTCAGCATCACTGGCGAACATTTCCATTGATCTGAAATAAATCGTTATTATTTCCTATTAGTGATTAATACTTGTCCACATTGTTCTTTGCAACATAGTATCCGTCACCAATTGAAACTAGTTCTTGGCCGTTAACGCTCTTAGCTTCACCGGCGATTACTTTAGAACCAGCTAGAATAACATAGCCGTCTACGCGCTTGCCGTCAGCGTCATAAACATATGAGTTCTGTGAAAGTTCAGCATTTGAGCTTACGCCAGCAGCAATCACGTTATTAGCTTCAATTAAAATTGAACCAAAATTCCTTGCTTTGACGTAACGATTATTAGCAGTGATGTAGTAATACTTACCACGAATCTTCACTGGGTCACCGTAAACGCTAACTCTGGTCTTCTTCTTCAAGAGTTTCTTACCAACACGTTTGCCCTTACTGTTATAGACAAATGCATTCTTCTTTAAAGTACGCTTCCGACTATTAACATTGTGAACAGCGATGTAAAGATTCTCACCAACTTGGTAGAAATCACGGCCATTAATAGACTTGGTACCGTACGTTGTAATCGTCGAACCCTTCTTAGCTACTAATAGGTTGGCACGCTTACCTTCTTTGTTGTAGAAGTAAGCATTGTGCTTAAGCACTTTGGAAGCCGCATTTGTTCTATCAAGCTTACCGTTAGTTCCGTTAGTCCCATTGTTACCATTGGAACCGTTAGTTCCGTTAGAGCCATTAGAACCGTTAGAACCACCGGAGCCATTGGAACCGTTGGTTCCATTATTACCATTGGAACCGTTGGTTCCATTATTACCATTGGAACCGTTAGTTCCGTTAGAGCCATTAGAACCGTTAGTTCCGTTAGAGCCATTAGAACCACCGGAGCCATTAGAGCCATTAGAACCGTTAGAACCGTTAGAACCACCGGAGCCATTAGAACCGTTAGAACCGTTAGAACCGTTAGAACCACCGGAGCCATTAGAACCATTAGAGCCGTTAGAACCACCGGAGCCATTAGAACCACCGGAGCCATTAGAACCGTTAGAACCATTAGAACCGTTAGAACCGTTAGAACCACCGGAGCCATTAGAACCATTAGAACCATTAGAGCCGTTAGAACCACCGGAGCCATTAGAACCGTTAGAGCCGTTAGAACCACCGGAGCCATTAGAGCCGTTAGAGCCGTTAGAGCCGTTAGAACCATTACCATTTACGACGTTATTGATTGCATCAATAGCGTCTTGCTTGGCTTTATCAACCTCATCCTTGCTATTAGAGTTATTTACTTTGTCTTTAGCATCAGAAGCAATTTGGTCAATCTTATCTTTTTCTTTTTGCTTCTCTTCATCGGTCTTATTCTTATCTTTGTCTATCTTATCTTTGGCTGCATTAGCGGCATCATCGATTTCTTTATTGGCATCAGTCTTTTGTTGTTCAAGACCTGGAGTATTGGCAATAGCATTGATTGCATCAATACCATCTTGTTTGGCCTTGTCAACTTCACCCTTGTTCTTGGCATTATTGACTTTATCCTTTGCTGCTGCTGCTGCGGCATCAATGGCTGCTTTATCTCTTTGCTTTTCAGCATCTGTCTTGGTCGGGTCTTTATCAACCTTATCCTTAGCAGCGGCAGCAGCGGCATCGATTTCCTTATTAGCATTAACTTTTTGGTTATCAAGGTTATTATCAACTACAATTTGGTTAATATTTGATGTTCCCTTGTCCTTAGCTTGCTCAATTCCATCAGCAGTTGTACTATGGTTGATTTCATCTTTAGCGTTGGAAGCAGCCTTGTCAATTTCATCTTTTTCCTTCTGCTTCTCTTCATCAGTCTTGTTCTTGTCCTTGTCTACCTTGTCTTTGGCATCTTGGGCAGCCTGATCAATTGCAGCAATGGCATCCGCTTTTTGCTCATCAAGTGATTTGCCAGGAACATATTGTGCATCAATTGCTTTGATTCCTGCATTCAGTTGATCCCTAACTTCTTGAGATAGGATTGCACGATTAATTGCATTTTGGGCTTTTTGAGATTCTACTTCGACATTAGCAATTTGTTGCTTCTTAGCATTTGTAGTTAAAGTTACATCATTATTGATTGCATCCTTAATTGTATTGGCTTCCTGCACAATTGCAGTAATAGCATCAACCTTTTGCTTAGCTAATTCAGCAGCAGAAATGTATTGTGCGTGAATTGCAACTATACCATCGTTGTAGGCCTTTTGGATGCCTTGAGCATCAATTGCCTGACTAATTGTGTCAAGTGCTTTTTGCTTTTCATCGTCTACTGCACGGGTTTGTTGCAACTTAGTGGCATCATCCAGCGTAGCATCCTTACTAATAGCAGTTTTGACAATTGCTGCTTCGTCATTAATTAATTGCTTAGCATTATCTTTCTGCTCTTGTAAAGTTACTGCATTAGATACATATTGAGCATCAATTGCCGTAATACCATTGTAACGAGCAACTTTAACTTCCTGCGCATTACTTGCATCGTCAATTGCTGCCTTGGCTCTAGTTACCTCAGTATCAACATTAGTTCTTTGCTTATTCTTAGCTGTACTATCTAAACTTGGGTCATTATCAATTAAAGTCTTAACTTTAGTTGCTTCTTGATCAATGGCCTTGTAGGCTGCTAACTTTTGATCTGATAGAGAAACATTATTTCCAACATGCTCGCTATCAATCTTGGCAATTCCATCATTTCTAGCATCAATGACAGCTTGAGCATTAACTGCTTGGTCAATTGCATTTTGTGCACCCAATACATCTCTATCGACGGCACCTTTTTGTTTAGATTTAGTTGCATCGTCTAATGAGTCATCGGCATCAATTTCGGCCTTGATTCTAGTTGCTTCAGTATCAATGGCTTTTTGAGCAGCCTTCTTTTGATCTTCTAACGCCTTACCTGGGATATGATCGCTATTAATTCTCGAAATTCCCAATTCTTTTGCATCGGTAATGCCCTTAAGGTCAGTTGCTTGGCTGATGCTTGTTTTGGCCGCTGTGGCATCTCTGTCAACATTAGCCTTTTGGACTGCCTTAGTTGCATTATCCAAAGTCACATCATCATTGATTTGAGCCTTAACTCTTTCAGCTTCATCATCGATAGCTTTTTGTGCATTAGCCTTTTGTTCAGGGAGTGAAACTGTATTTGGAATGTGGTCACCATTGATCTTGATGATCCCCGCTTCCTTGGCATCCTTCACCCCTTGGGCATTAATTGCTTGCTCAATCTTGTTTTTGGCATCTGTAGCGTCTTTATCGACGTTAGCCTTTTGTGCTGCCTTAGAAGTTCCATCAAGGGTATCATCGGCATCGATCTCACCCTTAACCTTGGTAGCTTCCGCATCAATGGCTGCCTGAGCTGCCTTCTTCTGATCTGGTAAGGAGATGCTATTAGGTACGTGATCACTGTCAATCTTGGCAATTCCCGCGTTAGTGGCATCTTTTACGCCTTGCGCATCAGTTGCCTGACTAATATTAAGCTTGGCTGCTGAAGCGTCTTTATCAACATTGTTCTTTTGCGTTGCTTTTTCAGCATTATCAAGGGTAACATCCGCTTCGATTTCTGCCTTAATCTTAGCAGCTTCGGCATCAATAATTGCTTGAGCGTTAGTCTTTTGCGCTAATAGTGAAGTACCATTTGGAATGTGGTCACCATCAATCTTGATGATCCCGGCACTCTTGGCATCCTTCACCCCTTGGGCATTAACTGCTTGCTCAATCTTAATCTTAGCGTCAGCGGCATCCGCATCAACGTTAGTCTTTTGCGTTGCCTTTTCTACATTATCAAGCGTTGGATCGGCATCGATTTCTTTCTTAATCTTAGCTGCTTCCGCATCAATCGCTGCTTTAGCCGCATCCTTTTGATCTGGTAGGGAAATACTGCCTGGAATGTGGTCACCATCGATCTTGATAATGCCGGCATTCTTGGCGTCATTAACACCCTGGGCGTTGGTTGCCTGACTAATATTATTCTTAGCAATTGCGGCATCTTTATCAACATTGCCCTTTTGAACTACTTTTTCTGCGTTATCAAGCGTTGGATCGGCTTCAATTTCGGCCTTGATCTTGGCAGCTTCCGCATCAATGGCTGCTTGGGCATTGGTCTTTTGATCTGGTAGAGAAATGTTGCCTGGGACGTGATCGCTATCAATCTTAGCGATTCCGGCATCTCTGGCATCATTAACTCCTTGAGCATCAGTTGCCTTGTTAATGTTTGCCTTGGCAATCGTTGCGTCGGTATCAACGTCACCCTTCTGCTTATTCTTAGTAGCCGTGTCTAAGGTCGCATCCGCATCAATTTCGGCCTTGATCTTAGTGGCTTCGGCGTCAATGGCTGCTTGCGCATTGGCCTTTTGCACTGGCAAGGAAACACTACCTGGAATGTGATCACCATCGATCTTAATAATCCCGGCATCCTTGGCATCCTTCACCCCTTGGGCATTAGTGGCGTTCATAATGTTAGTTTTAGCAGCGGCCGCATCAATGTCAACGTTAGCCTTCTGCTTGTCTTTAGCCGCCGTGTCTAAGGTCACATCGGCTTCAATCTCACCCTTAACCTTAGTTGCTTCCGCATCAATGGCGGCGATTGCATTAGTCTTTTGATCTGGCAGGGAAATATTGCCTGAAACGTGGTCACCATCAATCTTGATGATGCCGGCTTCCTTAGCGTCTAGGACAGCTTGGGCATCCTTAGCGGTATTAATCGCTGCCTTCGCATCAGCCGCATCCTTGTCCACGTCACCCTTTTGCTTGGCCTTAGTAGCCGTGTCTAACGTTTCATCGGCATCAATTTCGCCTTTGACCTTAGTGGCTTCCGCATCAATCGCTGCCTTAGCGGCATCCTTTTGATCTGGCAGGGAAACACTACCTGGAATGTGGTCACCATCAATCTTGATGATCCCGGCATCCTTGGCATCCTTCACCCCTTGGGCATTAGTGGCGGCATTAATCGCTGTCTTGGCATCAGCTGCGTCCTTGTCCACGTTGGCCTTTTGCGCGGTCTTTTCTTTACTATTAAGCGTGACATCCGCATCAATCTGACCCTTAACCTTAGTGGCTTCATTCTCGATCGCCGCGATCGCATCAGCCTTCTGCACTGGCAGGGAAACATTGCCTGGAATATGGTCCGCATCAATTGCGATAATCCCCGCTTCCTTGGCATCCTTCACCCCTTGGGCATCCTTGGCATTAGTGATGTTGGTTTTGGCAGCGGCCGCATCTTTATCCACATTAGCCTTTTGCTCATTCTTAGTGGCCGTATCTAAAGTGACATCGGCATCGATTTCACCCTTAACCTTAGTAGCCTCGGCATCAATCGCTGCAATCGCGTCAGTCTTCTGTACTGGCAGGGAGATACTACCTGGAATGTGGTCGCCATCAATCTTGATGATCCCCGCTTCCTTGGCATCGTTAACCCCTTGAGCATTAGTGGCGCTGTTAATGTTTGCTTTGGCAATTGCCGCATCAGTATCAACGTTAGCCTTTTGCTCATTCTTAGTCGCCGTGTCTAAGGTCACATCCGCATCAATCTCGGCCTTAACCTTAGTAGCTTCGGCATCAATCGCCGCAATCGCATTCGTCTTCTGCACTGGCAAGGAAATGCTGCCTGGAACGTGGTCACCATCAATCTTGACGATCCCTTCATCCTTGGCATCGATTACTCCTTGAGCCGTAGTTGCACTGTTGATCTTGTCTTTAGCAGCGGCCGCGTCACGATCGACATCAGCCTTTTGCTTGTTCTTAGTGGCCGTGTCTAAAGTGACATCCGCATCAATCTCGCCCTTGACCTTAGTCGCTTCGGCATCAATCGCCGCAATCGCATTTGTCTTGCGGTCAGGCAGCGAAATGTTACCTGGAACGTGGTCACCATCAATCTTGATGATCCCCGCTTCCTTGGCATTCTTGACTTGTTGAGCGTTAAGGGCATTATTAATTGCCGTCTTCGCATCCGCTGCGTCTTTGTCAACGTCACCCTTTTGTTTCTTCTTGGTGGCGTCATCTAAGGTTGAATCGGCATCGATCTCACCCTTGACCTTGGTGGCTTCGGCATCAATCGCCGCAATCGCTGCCTTCTTTTGGTCAGGCAAGGAAACACTACCTGGAATGTGGTCACCATCAATCTTAATAATCCCGGCTGCCGTTGCGTCTTTAATCGCTTGGATATTAGTGGCACTATTGATGGCTGCCTTAGCATCCGCTGCGTCTTTATCAACGTCTCCCTTTTGTTTTACCTTGGTTTCATCATCCAAAGTTTCATCGGCATCGATTTCACCCTTAATCTTAGTGGCTTCATCATCGATTTGCTTGCTGTAATCTTTCTTTTGTTGATCAAGCGCAATCCCAGCTACGTGGGCGGCGTCAATCGCTGCAATCCCAGCTTGCTTGGCCTGATCAACTTGGGCTGGCAATACTGCCTTATTGATATTATCTTTGGCAGTTGTGGCCGCCTTGTCCACATCACCCTTTTGCTTGGCCTTAGCTGCACTATCAAGCGTTGGATCTGCATCTATCTCGCCCTTAACCTTAGTCGCTTCGGCATCAATGGCCGTATTAGCGGCCTGCTTCTCTACGTCTAAGGGGTGGTAAACATAAGTGATTTCATCTGTTCCGTTGCCGAATTCAAACTCTGAGCCAACTTCTTTCCGCTGACCGTTCACAATCACATGGTCTAAGGCCCAGTTATTGGCATCTGGAGCTGCTGGTAGCTTAATTATTTGGCCGGTAATACCGTCAATTTCAAATGGTGAATTAGGAACAATCCGGTTGCCATTGGTATCTTGCAGGGTCGGATTAATCTTTTGATTGTTACCTTCTACATAAATCGTTACGATTGGATTATTTTCTGATACTAAAGTGGTCTTAGGTTGGTTAGCTGCTCCTATCGCATAATGATAACCAGCTGGCACATTGTCTTCAGTATAGTACTTGTTTGTCCAGTCAATCGTGTTGCCATAGTTAGCCGGTGTTACACCACCAACTGCTTCTTTACCGGTTTGACCTGATAGCGGTGAAGTCAGAATCCGATCTTTATGGTTAACATCAACGTATTGGTAAGTAACGTTCTGCTTAGTCCCGTAGACATAGACCTTATAAGTATAAGTAGTACCTTCCATTGGGGTAAGTCCAACCGACGCCTGTCCATATGTGTCACCATTGTCATTGTCGTTAGTCGGGTCACCACCACTTTGAGCATCTGCTTTAGCTCCAGGGAAAATTTGATTTCCGAGCGCCCACATGTAGTTCTTAGGCATATTCTTGACAACAATATCACTGGTAATCAGGGGCAGGTATTGACCAATGTAGGCATCTTTATCGAGCGGAACTTCTACTGGTCCACCAACATTCTTACCATTCTGGTCAACGTATTGCACATTAACCTTACCAACTGGAATCGCAATCGTCTGCAATTCACGTGTAGTTGGCGTAACAATATTGGAAACCGCCGTGGTCCCATTTAAGTCCGTGACCGTGGCCTGACCATTTCTAACCACCATCTGAGCGAACTTAGCTGTATTGTCTCCCGCAGTACTGTTGGTTTGTGAATTATTTCCTAACCACGTCTTAATGTTGGAGTTGTTTAAGGAAACTGTCCCTGCACCAGAAATAATCCCTGCACCAGTTGCGACTGGGTTACCATTACCATCTTGAATGGCCAGGTGCAACTGCTTGGGTGAAATAAAGGTAACACTGGACGAGTCATTAACCCGAATTACCGAATCGTTATATCTTTGGTTAATATCAAAGGTGGTGCCTGCATTGAATACTGCCCGTTGTGTACCCCACAGACGAATTGCATTAGGTTGGGTCGTAACAGGAGCGGACAAGTTGAAGTTTTGTCCAAACTTATACTGCGCAACTGAATTACCACCCTGCGTTCCGTTTAAGAAGTACTGGAAACCAGTCTGCGTCCACTTAACGTTGTCACCAACGGTTACCCCATTAATGTTGTTATACATCGCTGGGTAGTTAGCTGGTGTCCCGTTATAAGTATAGGCGGTGTTAGAAGAGCCATCACCCATGGTTATCTGATTACCGTAACCTACACTGGCTTGCGGTGCCACATATGACATATAAAATTCAGAGAACCGAATATCGTTACTAGTTCTATTCATAGTAACATGCCCATTGTTGGCAAAGTCAATCATCCCAACGCCACGTGTAACCTCGTTTGAGATGTTAAAGACATTGTTGCCTGAGAAGGTAATCTTAGAACCATTAGCCATTAAAACGTGAATTGGGTTATAACCATTAGACGTACTGCTGGACAAAGTTACATTATCAATGTTTACTTTAAGCCCTGCACCATTTGATGAATATACCAGCGAGCTAGAGTCCCCGTCATTACCCGGGAACCCTTGTTGGAATTTTCCGTTAGTAATCGTCACCGTTGTCAGGTTAGAATATGGCACACCAACATAGGAGAAAGTCTGCCTATTCAAATCAATCGTATGGCCGTTACCATTAACAACTACACTGGCCCCAGCAGCACGGTTGCCAATAGTTCCCCCCGTATAACTGATGTCACTAGTAATATTAATGTAGGTTACACTAGCATCAGTCCAGGCCGCTGCTAAACTATTAAAATCCGCTACATTTACTACCTTTTGTTTATACTTATCCGGATTCGTGATTTGATCAGGAGTGGCAATATTCATCGAAGTTGGGGTTGAACCTGCTGGCTTGTCAACATCCTTGTTAAAGTCATCACGCGCGCTGTCTGGGTCAGCGCCAACCGTTACATTCTTAGTAGCATCATAACCAGCAACTCCGATGTCCCTTGGCTTAGCTTCAAGTTCCGAGTTGACTTCATTTGAATTATTAGGCTTAGTGGCCGCATCATCTGATAAACTCGTATCCATTACGTCAGTTGGAATTTCAGCTGCAGGAATGTTAACTGAAGTGCTGGCAGGCTTTGAAGCGCTCTTCAACAAGTCAGCGGATCGACTACTCTGCTTTGTGCTAGTAGAACTCTTAGCACTAGCAGCACTTGAACTAGACTTCAAAAATGAATTGAGGCCAGAAAAAGTTGCTAAACTACCTTGAGCAGCAGCTTTCGACTTCTTAGCCTTAAGCTTCTTGGAGCTCACTTTTAACTTTCTAGGCTTGGCTGCTTTAGTTTTGGCAGATTTGTCCGCTTTTCTGAGCAAACTAGCCCGATCAACACCTGCTTGATAACTGGCTGTAATACCAGCACTAGCCTTGTCCAATACTGTCTTAATACCAGCTAAATCAGTCGCTGCATTAACTTTATCCTTAGCATCACTAAGTAAAGCCTCAACCGCTTTTACCTGCTTAGCCTTAGTAGCAGTGCTTAAGTTCTGATCTCCATTGATCCTCTGCTTAGTACTAGTAGCTGCAGTGCCCAAGGCATTTAAAGCATTTTGTTTAGCTTCATCTACTGCTTGATCGTCAACCTTTTGTTGGGCCGACTTATCAACTCCAGCCTGATTACTTTGGCTTTCAATTTCAGTAGCTTTTACTTCTTGAGCACTTACCGAACTAGTCGATTGAGAGAGCACCGCTCCTCCACCTAGCATAAAAGTCAAGAGGGAGTAGCTGACTAGCCAGCCCTTTTTACTTTTATGCATCTTATAGTTGGTATTTTTGACTTCTTCAATCATTTTAAATCTGTTCAAAATATTTCACCCTCTATATTGTTTGCATTTATCATATTACTCCGACATTAAAATAATATCATAAACATTAAATTCTTTCCATAATTATTCTAATTATAAATAAAAATCGTAAAAAAGCCTTATATCACACACGTGATCTTGGTATGTACATTACGCTTATATATGCTATTAAAGATTTTAAATTGACTAATTAAATTTTTATACTCCTTATTCTATAGTATTCCTTATAATGCTTAATGTAGCTTTTATTTATAATCGAATCTCAAATTATTTAAAATACTATACAATCAGCAACCTACTGACTAACCTATAAATTGCGGTAACATTGTGCTATTTATTTTCTCCCTATATCATTTGAATAAAAATTTGCTTCTGATCACATGAAAAATACCAGCTTAAGACCTGGAGCTTGAATTGACCACGATAATTTTGCGGTGTGCGCTAAATTTCTAAACCCTGCACGCCAAAGTGCTGGTATTGCCCTGCCCAAGTATCAATTGTTTGATGTGAGCCAGCACCAATTATTTGGGCCACATCATGGCTGCCATAGCCTTCTTTAAGCAATTTGAGTGCCTGTAATTTTTGTTCGACGGTAAATTTAACCATAGTAAAACCCTCCAGATGGATTTTGGTCCAATCTAGAGGGTTAACTTCACTAGTTTATTTGAAGCAGAGGCTTCTTTTATCATTTGAGCTAGCTTAAGCAATTACTTGGGTCAAGTAGCCATCTTCTTTATTTGAGAGTTTTACGCGCAAAATTTATTACATTAGCTTTGACAACGTAGTATCCATTACCAATTTCAATAAAGCTTTCCCCGTTAATCGTTTTGGCCTGGCCAGCATTAATTTTAGAACCGGCCTTTAGCGTATACTTATCTATGCGCTTACCGTTTTCATTATAAAGATAGGAATTGTGAGAAAGTTCAGCATTAGAGCTTACGCCAGGTGCTAGTGTTTTTCTAGCTTCACTTTGAATTGAACCAAAATTCTTGGCCTTAACATAATGCTTACTATTAATAATGTAATATGACTTACCGTGAATCCTTACCGGATCGCCATATACATTAACCTTAGTTCTCTTTTTCAAGATTTGCTTACCGACCCGTTTACCATTGTGGTTGTACACAAAGGAATTCTTCTTTAAGCTTCGTTTGCGGCCGACAACATTACCAACAGCAATGTAAAGCTCCTTACCAATATGGTAAAATTCACGTCCATTAATAGTCTTGCTACCATAGGTTGTTATGGTAGAACCCCGCTTAGCAATCAACAGATTGGCCCGCTTGCCCTGCTTGTTGTAGAAATACGCATTATGCTTAAGGACCTTAGATGCTGATTTAGACTGCTTAGGCTTAGTTTCAGAACTGTCAGACCCAGTACTACTTGCATTATTCGAGCTATTTGTCCCATTCGCACCGGTTGAGCTGGTTGAAGCGCTAGAACCATTCGAGCCAGTATTGCCTGCATCACTACTATTATTAGATCCATTAGAACCAGTGCTACCAGAACTTCCGCCTGTATTGCCGGACCCGTTTGAGCCATTGGAACCATTGGAACCATTACCATTGCCATTCACGATATTATTTATTTCATTAATACCATCCTGCTTAGCCTGATCAACTTCACCCTTGTTCTTAGCTTTATCAACTTTGTCCTTGGCAGCTGAAGCGGCACTATCAATTGCAACTTTGTCCTTTTCCTTTTCAGTGTCAGTCTTATTCTTATCTTGATCAATCTTGTCCTTGGCAGCTTGCGCAGCCTGGTCTATTTCCTGCTTGGCCGCTTCTTTTTGATGTTCAAGGCTATTGTTTACTACAAGCTGGTTGATAGCCGCCAGGCCATTTTCTTTGGCCTGGTTGACTGCATCAGCATTCTTACTTTGATTGATTTCGGCCTTAGCTGTTGAAGCGACGGCAGCAATTGCGTCCTTTTCTTTTTGCTTCTCTTGATCAGTCTTGCTGGTATCTTTATCAACCTGGTCTTTAGCAACTTGGGCAGCCTGGTCTATTTCCCGCTTGGCAGCGGCCTTTTGTTCATCAAGCGGCTTGCCCGGAATATATTGAGCATCAATTGCCTTAATACCAGCAGCTTCACAGTCAGTAACTTCTTGAATATTTTTAGCGCGGTCAAGCGCATTTTGCGCTTTTTCTAATTCAAGGTCAACGTTGTGGGACTGTTGCTTTTTGGCATTGGTAGTCAAAGTCGAATCATTATTAATCGCGGCTTTAATCGTGTTTGCTTCTTGGATCAATGCATTCTTAGCAGCTTGCTTTTGAATATTCAAAGCAGTACCCGGTACATGTTGAGCATTGATCGCAGCGATTCCAGCACTATATTCCTTTTGAACGGCTGCTGCATTGGCTGCTTGACTGAGTTGATCTAAAGCTTTTTGTCTCTGTGCTCCGACAGCTTTTACCTGCTTATTCTTAGTAGCTTGATCAAGAGAATTATCGCTATTAATGGCTTCTTTTACTATATTAGCTTCATCATTAATCAACTGCTTGGCACGTTCTTTTTGTTCATCTAAGGACATCGAGTTTGTCACGTATTGGGCAGCAATATTGGTAAGCCCATTGGTCAGTGCAGCACTAATTTCCTGGGCAGTTGCTGCGACTTGAATATTACTCTTTGCGGTCATCACTTCTTGATCAACAGCCGCAATCTGAGCTGCTTTAGTCTTGTCGTCCAGCGTTACATCATTAGTAATCTGATTCTTGACTTTGGTTGCTTCCTGATCAATTAGTGCATTAGCCTTGGCTTTTTGTTTATCTAGGCTGTTACCTGTTACATATTGGGCGTTTATAGCAGCAATGCCATTATGCAGAGCAACCTTGACTTCCTGGGCAGTAATGGCCCGGTCAATCGCTGCCTTCGCATTGCTGGCAGCCATATCAACATCGGCCTTTTGCTTTAACTTTTCTGCATTAGTTAAAGTTATATCTGTCTCAATCGCTGCCTTAACCTTTTTGGCTTCAGCTTCAATCTTGGTTTGCGCAGCGACCTTTTGATCTGACACCGTGCCATTTGGCACATAATCGCTAGCAATCTTAGCAATACCGGCAGTCTTGGTATCTTTCACACCTTGCGCGTCAACTGCCTGCTCAATCTGTTCCTGAGCAGTGGCTGCATCACGGTCTACGTTAGCCTTTTGCTCAGACTTAGCAGCATCGTCTAGACCCTGATCAGCCTCAATCTGCTCCTTGACTTTTACAGCTTCAGCAGCAATCGCCGCTTTAGCCTTGTCCTTTTGTTCCAACAATGAAATTGCATTCTTCACGTGGTCATTATCAATCTTGATAATGCCTAATGCAATAGCATCTTTGACCGCCTGAGCATTGATTGCCTGATTAATCTGCTTTTTGGCGGCGGAAGCATCACGGTCAACATTAGCCTGCTGAATCGCCTTTGTATCATCATCTAAAGTTACATCAGCAGCGATTTCACCCTTGATCTTAATTGCTTCTTGGTCAATTGCATTTTGGGCTGTAGTCTTGAGACTGTCTAAGCTGCCATTTTCGCCAGTAATATGTTGAGCAGTAATTGCTGCTATCCCATTGTTTTTAGCGGTTTTAATAGTTTGAGCTGTGGCAGCATCATCAATTGCAACTTTAGCTTTTGTTACCTCACTATTAACATTCATCTTTTGTCTTGCCTTAGTGGCATCATCTAAAGTTGGATCGGTGTCAATTTCTGCCTTAATTCGAGTTGCCTCAGCATCAATTACCTGCTTGGCCTCTAACCTTTGATCAGACAATGACTTTTGATTGGACACATGGTCACTATTGATCTCGGCAATGCCAACTTCTTTTGCTTCCTGAACACCCTTAGCAGTGGTTGCCTGGTTGATGTCGTTTTTAGCTGCGGCTGAATCCCGATCAACATTAGCTTTTTGTTTATCTTTAGTAGCATCGTCCAAGGACGAATCAGCAGCGATCTCGTCTTTAATCTTAGCTGCTGCTGCGTCAATTTCCTTAATGGCCTCAGCCTTTTGAGTGGGCAGAGAAGCATTATTCGAAATGTGATCACCGGCAATTTGGGCAATGCCAGCCTGTTTAGCATCCTTGACCGCTTGGGCGTTACTTGCATTGTTAATGCCTGCCATAGCTGCTGCAACATCAATATCAACGTTAGTCTTTTGGGTTTCCTTTTCTGCATCGGTCAACGTCTCATCTGCAGCGATTTCACCTTTAACCTTGCTTGCTTGTGCATCAATTTCTTTAATGGCATCAGCTTTTTGATCTGGCAGTGGGGTGCCTAGAACATGGTCGGCTGTAATCTTAGCTATACCAGCAGAAGTTGTGTCTTCTAGGGTCTGAAGATCAGTAGCCTGGGCAATGGCAGCCAGAATTGTTGTAACATCATTATCGACATTAGCCTTCTGCACCGCCTTAGCAGTATCATCTAGAGTTACATCAGCAGCAATTTCGGCCTTAACGCTATTGGCCGCTTCATTTATTTTATTTACAAAAGATGGTTTTTGATTGTCAAGTGACGGTCCTGATTGATGAGCAGCATTAATTGCGGTAATCCCATCAAGCTTGGCTGTGACCACTTCATTGGCATTAGTTGCCTGGTTAATGTTAGTTTTGGCAGTAGCTGCTGCTTGAGTAACCGCATTTTGCTGTGCAGCCTTAGCAGCGTCATTAAGAGTTGCATCAGCTGTAATCTCAGCCTTAACCTTAGCAGCTTCATCATCGATTGCAGCTTGAGCCTTATTTTTTTGTTCATCTAGAGACTCAGAATTTGAAACATGGTCGCCGTTAATCTTGACAATACCGGCTTCCTTGGCATCTTTGACCGCTTGGGCATCACTGGCACTATTAACAGCAGCCTTGGCAGCCGCAGCATCAGTGTCAACGTTACCCTTCTGCGTAGTCTTTTCAACCGCAGTCAAGGTGCTATCGGCATCAATCTCCCCCTTAACTTTAGTTGCTTCAGTCTCAATGGCCTGATTAGCATTAGCTTTCTGAGTTGAAAGGGCAACACCCGGAAGATAGTCAGCGGTGATTTTAGCAATGCCAGCTGCTTGGGCAATAATTACCCCGTCAGCATTAACGGCTTGGTTAATGGCAACTTTAGCAGCCGCAGCATCAGCATTAACGTTAGCTGTTTGAGCAGTCTTCTCGGCTACGGTTAAATTATTATCGGCATTGATGATGTCCTTAACCTTGTTAGCTTCATTATCAATGATTGTACTTGCATTAAGCTTATGGTCTGGCAAAGAGATACCAGCCGGAACGTGGCAGGCATTAATTTTAGCAATGCCATTATTTTGAGCATTCTGCACGCTTTGGGCATCGCTTGCCTGATTGATGTCAGCTTTTGCTGCTACTGCTGCTTGATCAACGTTGACTTTTTGCGTGGCCTTCACAATATCTGTCAAAGCACTATCTGCATCAATCTCATCCTTAACTTTAGCTGCTACTTGATCAATTGCTTGAACTGCATTGATTTTCTGGTCTGGCAAGGAGACAGTGTTAGGCACATGAGCTGCATTAATCTTGATAGTGCCACTATCCTTGGCATCTTTCACCCCTTGGGCATCGCTTGCTTGATTAATAGCAGCTTTAGCCGCATCAGCTGCTGAATCAACGATAGTCTTTTGATTAGTTTTCTCAATGGTAGTCAAAGTGCTATCTGCGTCAATCTCACCCTTAACCTTAGTTGATTCAGTTTCAATAGTCTGATTTGCAGCTGACTTCTGATCCACTATTAACTTACCGGAAACATGACATTTTTCGATTTGGTTAATACCAGAATTCATTGGATAATTTATCCAATTAATACCAGGCGCTTGGTTAATAGCATTAATGGCGTAATTTGCAGCGTCATCCACATTGGCCTTTTGCGTGATCTTCTCTGCATCAGTCAAGGTAATATCGGAAGCAATTTCACTCTTGACCCTGATAGCAGTATCATTAATCCGCTTGAGGGCCTCAGCCTTCCAGGCATCAAGCGAGCCAGGAAGATAGTCCGCCTTCAATTTGGCAAGACCTTCATCATGGGCATCCTTAACGCCTTGCGCATCAACGGCATTAGTGATAGCAGTCTTAGCAGCCGCGGCATCAGCGTCAATATTTGCCTTTTGCGCAGCTTTATCAGCAGCGTTTAAGCCTAAATCACTATCAATTAATTGCTTATAATTATATGCTGCATTGCTAATATCTTTAATTCCGTTGCTCTTTTGCTCCTCTAGAGTAAGGACATAATAGTGAGCAGCTTTAATTTGCGCAATGGCTTTATCCTTTATTTCTTGAACACTTTGCGCATCAGTAGCCTTCTGAATTTCACTGGTAGAGGAAGTGTAAAACAAAACTATTTGGTCAACTTTGTCTTTTTGAGACTGCTTGCCAGAATTATCTAGGTTCACATCGATATCAATCTCACCCTTAACTTTAGTTGCTTCAGTTTCAATAGCTGCAATGGCAGCAGCCTTAATGGCAGCTAAAGTGCTTTGCAGGTGGTCACCATCAATCTTGATGATCCCGGCTTCTTTTGCATCTTTGACCGCTTGAGCATCACTGGCACTATTAATAGCAGCCTTAGCAGCCGCAGCATCAGTGTCAACGTTACCCTTCTGCGTAGCCTTCTCAATGGTAGTCAAAGTGCTATCTGCGTCAATCTCACCCTTAACCATAGTCGCTTCAGTTTCAATAGTCTGATTTGCAGCTGACTTCTGGTCAGCCAATGAAGCACCAGCAATGTGGGTCTGCGCAATAAGGGCTAAGCCTTGATCCCGGCTGTCAATAACCGCCTGCGCGTCAACTGCACTATCGATTGTAGTTTGATAAGTAGTAACAAGTTGGTCAATTTGTTCTTTTTGAGACTGCTTGGTCGCTGCCAAAAGGGTGGTATCAGCATCGATTTCATCCTTAACCTTAGTAGCTTCAGCCTCAAGAGCGGCTTTAGCTGCTTTTTTGGTATCATCTAAAGACACGGTATTTGAAACGTGGTCAGCCTTGATTTTAACAATGCCAGCGTCTCGCGCATCCTTGATAGGCTGCATATAAGGTGCCTGATTAATGGCATCTTTTGCAGCCGCAGCGTCAGTGTCAACGACGGCCTTTTGAGCAGCTTTTTCGGTGGCCGTTAAAGTGATATCGCCATCAATTTCGCCTTTGACTTTAGTTGCCGCATCATCAACCGACTTACTTGCTTTTGCTCTTTGTTCTGTTACCGGAACACTACCTGATCCAGGATGCAAATGAACATATTTTAAACTCTCGATACCTTCATCTAAAGTCTGCTTCAAATACGAGGCCGACAATAACAAATTGATTTTTTCCCTTACCTGATCCGATGAAATAACAAGATTAGATAATTCTTGTTGCTTTTCTTCAGCGGTTAAAGACAAATCATCATCAATATCTGCTTTAACCTTATCTACTGCCTCATTATATTTCATTAAAGCTTGTTTCTTTTGCTCTTCTAAAGATACGGGATTAGGAATATGAGATGCGTTAATCTTGATAATACCGTCATCCCTTGCCGCTATAATAGCTTGCTCATCGGTTGCTTGGGTAACCTTTGCATAAGCATCAGAAAAAACTTGCCCCATTTGTTGCAATTGCTCATTTTGAACATTCATGTCCAATGTCGGATCTTGTGATATATCTTGATAGATCTTGGAATTTTCTGCGGAAAGTGCCGTTAAAGCTTCTTGCCGTAATTGCTCAAGCGAATCATCCCGGCCAGCAATTACTAGCTTATTGTCCACCAGACTAGTATCTGATACATCAGTCGCAATCTTATCAACGGGAATATCAACTGATGTACTGACTTTTGAATCAGTGCTTAATGAGTCAGAGGATTGCGACTTGTATAGAGCCCCCTTCGAAGCAGCTTTTGACCTGGTCTCCAAGTATGAATTAAGGCCCGAATATGTTGATAACTTGAACTTACTCTTTACCAATTTAACCTTAGGTGTAGGAAGATGATAGCAAGCATTAATACTCTCCGTTGTTTTTTCAACCAGTGTTTGTATACTTGCTGGATCTGTAGCGCCACTAATTTTAACTTGGGCGTTATTAAGTAGTTTATCGACCGCCTTAAGTTGCTTAGTTTTTTCAGCAGCAGACAGACTCTGACTAGCCGAAATCTTTTGCTTTGTGGTATTAGCTGCTGCTAATAATACCTGATTACCACTTGCTTGGGCCTGCTTAAGCGAAGTTGTTTCTGCTTTTGGCAATGCTAGTTTAGCTGTTTCTTCAGTCTTACGCTCAAACTCAGCAGCTTTAACAACTGAAGTCTTGTCAGCCAAAATCAAGGAACCCCCGCCTAACATAAATGTCAAAACCGAGTAGCTAACTAGCCACCCTTTTTTACTTTTATGCATTTTGTAGTTGGTATTCTTAATTTCTTCAATCATCTTCTTATTCAATACAATTCACCATTTCTTTTCCATAAATCTACAATAGTCATATTAATTATCTTTAGACATTTTAATATTTTATCATGGTTTTTAGGTACTTTCTATGACTATTACCATTAATCTTTTATCCCTTTTTACTTTTACTGGCAAAATATGTTATCGCATTTTAACTTTAACTAGAGCCTGCCTCAATCTTGACAGGTCTAATTACTTCCTCAAGCGCACTTAAAATAAAATGTGGTTAAATCTGTTTTTTGCCACCAAAAAAGCTGATAAACTATGAAGTTATCAGCTCTTGGTAATTTCACCTTTAAATACCTATCTACCAGCTCTACTTAGGCTATATGCATAAACAATGGGTACAATAATCACGACCAGTAGAATGATGACAAACAGCCAGTTGTTTGGGAGAAATGACGTGCATAGTAAAACCAATCCGCCAACCATAAATAACCAACCAGTTAGGCGATGAGTTTTTTGCCAATTAGTCGAACTGGCTAATGTCCATGGTAATCTAATCCCTACGACGCGGTTAGGCCTTGTTTTAGGTAAATAATTACCAAAAATCAGTAGCAAAAGACCAAATAATAAGTTAGCGATCACCGACATTCTTAAGCGCTGGCCGAGTGCCACCAGATAAAGCGTAAAGCCAAGTACGTTACTCATCACCGGGACCAGCCAAAGTGTAATTTCAACTAGCTTAAAGTTAAAATCCTGACCTTTAGCTTCATGAGTCCAGACAAAGAGTACTATCAGCTGTAACAACAAAAGCAGCAAGGGCATTCCCACTACCACCAAAAACTTATTGCTAAAACCGTTAGGCACATTATTCAATCCGAAATGCGTTGCCATTTTTGCTGGTAGCCTTTGATACAAGAGCAATCCCACTAATAGCGGCAAGACGGTCAATAAACTAGTAACAACAACTGTTTTACGATAATTATTTTTCTTCATCCTGATTACCTTTCAAGTCAACTAACCATGCCATTATTTCTTCTAGAATAGAAGTATTCAAGGAATAATAAATGAAATTTTTTTGGCGTTCTTCACAGATTAAATCAGCCTTTTTCAATACATTAAGGTGGTATGAAACAGTGGCTTGCGTCATCTCAAAATGACTGGCAATTTCACCAGCAGACATTGAACCATGCTTTAGCAGCTGTAAAATCTTCCGTCTGGCTGGGTCGGCCAGCGCCTTAAAACTAACCTCGAACCTCACATTTTCTCCTTTCTATTTAGATGATTATCTAAATAGTATCATAATTTTACTAAAAAGAAAAGAAGCTCCTATCTCATTGAAGATAGGAGCTTCTTTGTTATTTAAGTTTACTTATTCGGTTGCCTAATTAACTAAAAGTTCGTTGCTTTAACAAACTTATTGTGACCTACTGCGTAGTATGCTTCGCCATGAATCTTCACTGGACTGCCGTAAGTTCTGACAGTTTGATTCTTCTTCATCACTTGCTTAGCCACCCGGCGGCCAGACTTATTGTAGACATAAGCCTGGGTCTTGAGCTTACGAGTAGTTCCTACAACATTTTCACTTGCGACGTAACGGCCGTCACCAATAGAAACGAAACTTTGATTGTTAATCTGCTTGGTCTCACCAGTTGTAACCTTCGAACCCGCCAGTAGAACATAACTCTCTACCCGCTTGCCCTCTCCGTTATAGACGTACGAGTTATGGAAAATCTCGGCATTTGAAGTTACGGTAGCAGCAAGAGCACTAGTAGCTTCAATGGTGATTGAACCGAAGTTCTTCGCCTTAACATAGCGCTTATTACTAATGACATAATAAGCTTTTCCATGAATCTTCACTGGATCGCCAAACGTATTAACCTTAGTTCTCTTCTTTAAGAGCTTCTTGCCAACACGCTTACCTTTTCGGTTGTATACGAAGGAATTCTTCTTCAAGCTCCTCTTTTGACCAACCACATTATTTACAGCAATGTAGAGATCATCGTCAATTTGGTAGAATTGACGGCCGTTAATACTCTTGGTCCCGTAGGTAGTTATCGTTGAGTTCTTCTTAGCAATCAACAGGTTGGCCCGCTTGCCATCTTTATTGTAGAAGTAAGCATTATGTTTAAGCACCTTAGAAGCTGCTTTAGACTTATCAACCTTAGTAGCCGAATTGTCGGCAGCATCGGAACCATTGGAGCCGTTTGACCCATTTGAACCATTCGAACCGTTTGCGCCGTTAGAACCATTTGCACCATTGGAACCATCAGTGCCAGGATTGACAGAGCCACCATTCCAAGAACCATTCGAACCACTGCTATTTGCAATAGTATTAATTGAATTAATCCCGGCTTGTTTAGCTTGGTCTACTTCAGCCTTACTCTTAGAGTTATTAACTTTATCTTTGGCTGCGGTTGCGGCTGCATCAATTGCTAACTTATCTCTTTGCTTCTCCGCAGCAGTCTTACTTGTATCCCGATCTACCTTATCCTTAGCAGCCTGGGCAGCCTGATCAATTTCCTTATTGGCATCAGTCTTCTGTTGAGTAAGACCGGTGACAATTTCGCCAATGGTATTGATTCCGTCTTCCTTAGCCTTGTCAATTTCATCCTTGTTCTTAGAATCATTAACTTTATCTTTGGAGGCAGCGGCGGCAGCATCGATTGCGTCTTTGTCTTTTTGCTTTTCGCTATCGGTCTTGCTAGTATCCTTATCAACCTTATCTTTAGCATCTTGGGCGGCTTGATCAATTTCTTTGTTAGCCTCTTCTTTTTGATGCTCAAGGCTATTGTCGATTACAATTTTATCAATGGTTGCTGTCCCATTTTCTTTAGCATGGCTGATTGCATCTGCATCCTGGCCTTTGTTGACTTCATCTTTAGCGGCGGCAGCAGCGGCATCAATTGCCTCTTTTTCTTTTTGCTTTTCAGCATCCGTCTTGGTGGTATCTTTATCAACCTTGTCCTTGGCAATTTGAGCGGCTTGATCAATTTCTTTGATGGCTTCAGCCTTCTGCTGATCAAGTGGTTTGCCTGGGATGTGTTGAGCATCAATGGCAACAATACCAGCATTTTGCTTGGCATTAACATCTTCAACTGTCCTAGCACGATCAACTGCATTTTGAGCTTTTGCTAATTCCAAGTTGACATTGAGAATCTGTTGATTCCTAGCATTAGTGGTCAAAGTTATATCATTATTGATTGCTGCCTTAATCGTTTCAGCTTCTTTAGCTAATTCATCCTTTGCAGTCTGTTTCTGGGTATCTAATGGAATTCCCGCTACATGTTGCGCATTGATGGCAGCAATTCCGTCTGTATAAGCTTTTTGGACAGCAGACGCATTGGCAGCTTGACTAACTAGGTTTAGTGCCTTTTGTAGCTGCATATCAACAGCTTTAAGCTGCGCATTCTTGGTCGCCTGGTCAATAGAATCATCACTATTGATTGCTTCCTTCACCACATTAGCTTCAGCGTTAAGCAACTGGTTAGCATTATCTTTTTGGGCAGCTAGAGACAGGGTATTAGTTACGTATTGTGCATCAATACTGCTAATCCCGCGATCACGCGCATCTTTAATTACTTGTGCATCTGTAGCATTCTGAACATTAGCTTTTGCCGTTGCTACTTCTTGATCAACCGCTGCAATTTGGGCTGTTTTAGCATTATCATCAAGAGTTGAATCATTAGTGATCTTATTCTTAATTCTAGTTGCTTCTTGCTCAATTGCGGCAACCGCCTTAGCTTTTTGGCTTTCTACGCTGTCACCTGCTACTTGCTGTGCATCAACGTCAGCAATTCCATTGGTCAGAGCGATCTTGATTGCTTGGGCAGTAGTTGCAAAGTCAATTGCTGCTCTGGCATTACTTACAGCTCGATCAACATTAGCCGTCTGCTGCGCCTTATCTGCGCTAGTCAAGCTATCGTCAGCATCAATTGCGTCTTTGACCTGCTTAGCTTCAGCATCAAGCTTAGCCTGTGCAGCTGCCCGCTGATCTGAAACTGAGCCCATTGGCACGTAATCACTAGTGATCTTAGCAATACCGGCCGTCTTGGCATCTTTTACGTCTTGAGCATTGAGGGCCTGGTCAATCTGCGCCTTGGCAGCAGTTGCATCCCGATCTACGTTAGCTATTTGTGCAATCTTAGTAGCATCGTCTAAGCCTTGATCAGCCTTGATTTGGGCCTTAACCCGGTCAGCTTCGATCTCGATTGCTGATTGAGCACTCTTCTTTTGTTCTGGCAATGATGTACCGTTCTTCACGTGATCACTGTCAATCTTATTTGTTCCTGTATGCGTAGCATCTTTCACAGCCTGGGCATTAGCTGCCTGGTCAATCTTTTTCTTAGCAGAATTTGCATCTAAGTCAACACGAGCTTTTTGAACGGATTTTGTTTCATTGTCTAAAGTTGCATCAGCATCAATTTCATTCTTGATTTTGCTTGCTTCGGCATCGATTACAGCTTGCGCCGCCGTTTTTTGACTTTCCAGGCTGCCATTTACGTTTTCAACATATTGTGCATTGATCGCAGTTATACCACTGATTTTTGCAGCACTAATCTCTTGCGCGTTAACTGCTTGATCAATCGCTTGTTTAGCCTTGGTTATTTCTTTATTAACATTAGCCTTTTGATTAGCTTTAGTATCATCATCGAGGGTACTATCGGCATCAATTGCGTCTTTGACCTGCTTAGCTTGAGCATCAAGGGCTGCTTTGGCATCCAGTTTTTGATCTGATATCGATTTATTGCTTGATAGGTGATTTTTACCGATTTTTGCAATACCGTTATCTTTAGCATTATTAATATCTTGAACAGCAGTTGCCTGACCAATATTAGTTTTAGCTACATCAGCATCCCGATCAACATTGGCCTTTTGAGCAGCTTTAGTTTGACCATCTAAACTAGTATCAAGGTCAATCTCGGCCTTAACCCTATTAGCTTCATCATCGATTGCTGCCTGGGCCTGCTTCTTTTGGTCTACCAGCGAATCATTACCAGCAACATGATCGCCATCAATCGTAGTGATTCCAGCATTTTTAGCATCAATTACGCCTTGAATATCGACCGCACTATTAATGGCATTCTTAGCAGCGACTACATCAGCATCAACTTTGGCTTTCTGGGTTTTTTGAGCGAGATAGTCAAGCGTGCTGTCCCCATCAATTGCCGCTTTAATCTTAGCTGCTTCATCGTCGATTGCTTTGACAGCATCCGCCTTTTGATTTGCTAATGGTGTCCCTGGAACGTGATTACCCTTGATTTGGTCAATACCAGCAATCTTAGCAGCACTGATCTCCTGGGCATCAACGGCCTGGTTAATCGCATCCTTAGCCACTGCTGCAGTGGTATCAACAGCCGCTTTTTGAGCATTTTTTTCAGTAGCAGTTAAAGTACTATCGGCATCAATGTCACTCTTAACTTTAGTTGCTTCAGCGTCAATTGCTTTGACAGCATCCGCTTTTTGATCTGCTATCGAAACATTATTCGGAACATGAGTATTATTAAGCTTAGTAATGCCATTATCCTTAGCATCTTTCACAGCTTGGGCGTCAATGGCCTGATTAATCGCATCCTTAGCCGCTGCTGCAGCGGTATCAACATTAGCCTTCTGGCTGGCCTTAGTGGCAGCATCAAGGGTGCTATCGGCATCAATGTCGCCCTTAACTTTAGTTGCTTCATCGTCGATTGCTTGGACAGCTGTTGTTTTTTGATCTACTAATGGTATTCCAGAAACGTGATTACCATCAACCGTGACAATACCTGCACTCTTAGCAGAATTGATACCCTGGGCGTCATTGGCTTGGTTAATCGCATCTTTAGCCGCTGCTGCAGCGGTATCAACAGCCGCTTTTTGGCTGGTCTTAGTGGCAGCATCAAGAGTGGTATCGGCATCGATAGCATCCTTTACCTTGCTTGCCTCATCATCGATTGCCTGGACAGCTGCTGTTTTTTGGTCAGGTAAGGAGACAGTATTTGAGACATGGGCTGCATCAATCTTGGCAATTCCCGCAGCTTTAGCGTCTTTGACAACTTGGATATCAGTTGCCTGATTAATCGCATCCTTAGCTGCCGCAACTTCAGTATCAACAACCGCCTTTTGGCTGGTCTTTTCTGAATCAGTTAAAGTACTGTCAGCGTCGATAGCATCCTTAATCTTGCTTGCCTCATCGTCGATTGCCTGGACAGCTGCTGTTTTTTGGTCAGGTAAAGAGACAGTATTTGAGACATGGGCCGCATCAATCTTGGCAATTCCTGCAGCTTTAGCATCTTTTACACCCTTAGAATCAGTGGACTGATTAATTGCATCTCTAGCAGCAGCAAATTCGGTGTCAACAGCCGTTTTTTGGCTGGTCTTTTCTGAATCAGTTAAAGTACTGTCAGCATCGATAGCAGCTTTAATCTTAGTCGCTTCGTCTTCGACAGCGTTAATTGCCTCCATCTTTTGATCTGGCAAAGAAACATCATTAGAAACGTGATCGTCATCAATTTGGTCAATTCCTGCAGTTTCAGCATCCTTGATACTTTGAGCATCACTGGCATTATTAATAGCTTCTTTGACAGCAGCAAGATCGGCATCAACCTTGTTTTTCTGTGCAGCTTTCTCAGTGTCGTCTAAAGTTAAATCGTCGTCAATTTCACCCTTAACGGCTTCAGCTTCATCATTAACGTTACTGATAGACATGGCTTTTTGAGTGGCCAAATCAGCACCGGCTACATGAGCAGCATTAATTGCGCTAACGCCAGAAGTCTTGTTACTTTCAACAGCGGTTTCATCAAGTGCACTATCAATAGCTGCCTGATATTGGCTGACATAATTATCAACGTCTGTCTTTTCCTTATTCTTATCAGCATTAGTCAAGGTTACATCGGTATCGATTTCTCCCTTAACCTTAGTTGCTGCTGTATCAAGTGCGGCTTGGGCGTCCTTCTTTTGATCATCAAGCGAAGAACTCTCATCACGATTAGCTACAGTTGACTTAGTTTCAGACAAAGTAGACTCTGGTACATCAGTATTAATTTCACTCACGGGAATATTAACTGAAGTGCTTGAAGTCTTAACACCAGCGGTCAGAGCACTAAAGCTGGGACTCTTCTCCAAGGTAGCTTTAGCAGCAGCACCGGCTGACTTTGTCTTCAAGTATGCATTAAGCCCTTGGTAGGTTGACAACTTAGCTGTAGATTTTAAAGTTTGAGCATTACTTGTTGCTACTTTACCTTTAATAGCAGCCTGATAACTAGCCTTAATGTTAGCTGTAGCAGTGTTCACAACCGGTTCAATCTCAGCAAGGTCAGTGACTGCTGCCACCTTTAACTTGGCAGCACTGAGTGCAGCATCGACATTTTTAGTTTGTTCAGCTTTTACCTCACTAGTTAGATTTTGATCAGCTGTGATTTTTTGTTTAGTGCTGTTAGCAGCAGTTTCTAAAGTAGTAACTGCTGTTGTTCTAGCCTGCTTAACGACATCGGTCTCGGTTCTTAGTAGCGCGGCCTTATTTACACTAGCTTCACTTGTCTGGCTCCCAATCTCTGCCGCCTTGACGGTTGAGGTGTTATTCGCCAAAACTAGTGCACTACCACCCAGCATGAAGGTCAGAACGGAATAGCTTACTAGCCAGCCCTTCTTACTCTTATGCATCTTATAATTCGTGTTTTTTATTTCTTCAATCATTTCTATTTTTTTCAAAACGCTAGACCTTTCTTATTAAGTTTCAACTAGTAACTTCTTGACTAAAAATTCGCTTTTTTCACAAACTCATTGTGACCAACTGTAAAGTATGACTTGCCGTGAATCTTCACTACACTACCATAGGTTTGAATTGTCTTGTTCTTCCTAAGAACCTTTCTACCTAGACGGTGCCCATACTCACTATAAACGAATGAGGTGGTCTTTAATCTACGAGCAGTTCCAGTAATATTTCCACTTGCAACATAGTGACCGTCGCCAATCGCAATGTAGTTCTTCCCATTAATTGTCTTTGTTTCGCCAGTAGTGGCCCTAGAACCAGCTAAGAGAACATACTCACCAACGCGTTTTCCAGTAGCGTCATAAACATATGAATCATGTAAGATATCAGCATTAGGATTTACATTTTCAGCCAGCACATTACGTGCTTCTTTCAAAACAGAACCAAAGTTCCGAGCCTTAACATAGTGGTTGTCGCTAGTCATGTAGTAAGCCTTACCATGAATCTTAACCGGATCACCGTACGTGCTGACTACTAAATTTTTCTTCAGCGCATTTTTCCCAATCCGTTTTCCTTGACGGTTATAAACAAAGGCATTCTTTTGTAGACTGCGTCTTTGTTCAACCGTATTATTAACGGCAATGTAGAGATCTTCATCTATTCGGTAGAATTGCCGATCATTAATCTTTTCAGTTCCGTAAGTTGTAATTGTTGAGCCTTTTTTAGCAATCAATAAGTTAGCACGCTTACCTTCTTTGTTGTAGAAGTAAGCATTATGTAGCAGCACTTTCGGACTGGCCTTAGACTTGTCAAGCGGCTTGTCAGCAGCATTGGAGCCGTTGGACCCGTTCGTGGTATCTGCAGCATTCGAGCCATTCGAACCGTTAGCGCCGTTGCTACCATTAGTTCCATTACTGCCCGATCCACCATTCCAGCCGCTAGAACCGCCAGAATTATTTGTACCCTTGCCGCTACCATCAGCAACTATTTTATTAATTTGGTTTATGCCGTTATTCTTGGCATCATCAATCTCATCAGCAGTTTGGGCATTATTAATAGCATCTTTAGCTGCATTAGCAGCATTATCAACCGCCTGCTTATCCTTTTGCTTTTCAGCATCAGTTTTACTTTTATCCTGATCAATCTTATCCTTGGCCGCACTTACCGCATCATCGATTGCTTTATTTGCGTCGGCTTTTTGCTCATCGAGTGGCTTACCCGGGACATATTGAGCATTAATTGCTTTAAGTCCAGCTGTTTCTTGATCATTGATTTCTTGAGCTGTTGTTGCTCGGTCAACGGCGTTTTGAGCCTTTTCAAGCTCGTGATCAATGTTAAGAAGCTGTTGCGCCTTGGCCACTTTGTTCAGCCGGACATCTTTATTTATTGCAGCTTTAGTTGTAGTTGCTTCTTGAACAAGTTCATCCTTAGCCGTCTGCTTCTGGGTCGTTAAATCTGTCCCCCCAACATGCTGAGCATGAATTGCACTAATTCCTTCGTTGTACGCAATTTGAACAGCATCTGCATTAGCTGCTTGGTCAATCTTATCAAGCGCTTTTTGCTTTTGATCTTCTACAGTTTGGATTTGCTGAGCTTTAGCTGTTTGATCAAGAACAGGATCATTGTTAATGCTTGTGCTGACAATTTTTGCTTCATCTGTCACTAATTGCTTAGCATGTTCTTTTTGTTGCTCCAAAGTTATTGGGTTAGTCACGTACTGGGCATCAATATTGGTAATGCCACGATCACGTGCATCGAGAACATTTTGAACTTCCGTAGCATTTTGAATATTTGTTTTAGCAATATCTGCTGCTGCATCTACATCAGCATTTTGAGCATTTTTAGCTTTACTATCTAATGAGGTATCATTAGCAATTTGCTTTTTAACTTTTAGTACTTCTTCATCAATATCCGCAACCGCTTTAGCTTTTTGATTAGCTAAATTGCCGTTTGATACATGTTGCGCATCAATTTTGATAATTCCTTCATCTCGAGCATTCTTAACACCTTGAGAATCCGTTGCATTATCAATTGCCGTTTTGGCAATTGTTGCTTCCGTATCGACGTTGGTTTTTTGCTTAGCCTTAGTCGCATCATCTAAGGTTGGATCGGCATCGATTTCACCCTTGACCTTAGTTGCTTCCGCATCAATTGCGGCCTTAGCATTCTTCTTTTGGTCTGGCAATGGAATATTACCTGGAATGTGGTCCGCATCAATCTTCTTTATACCATCATCGGTGGCATCCTTAACCCCTTGTGCATCAGTAGCGTTTTTAATTGCTTCCTTAGCAGCGGCCGCATCTTTGTCAACATTAGCCTTTTGGACCGCTTTTTCTGTACTATCTAAAGTTGGATCGGCATCGATTTCACCTTTAATCTTAGCGGCTTCATCATCAATTGCTTTTTGTGCGTTCTTCTTCTGGTCTGGCAATGAAATATTACCTGGAATGTGATCCGCATCAATTTTCTTTATGCCGTCATCGGTAGCATCCTTAACCCCTTGTGCATCATTGGCATTCTTAATCGCCGTCTTCGCATCAGCCGCATCCTTGTCCACGTTGGCCTTTTGGGCCGCTTTTTCTGTACTATCTAAAGTTGGATCAGCATCAATTTCGCCTTTAATCTTAGCGGCTTCATCATCAATTGCTTTTTGTGCGTTCTTCTTCTGGTCTGGCAATGAAATATTACCTGGAATGTGATCCGCATCAATCGCGATAATACCAGCTTGTTCTGCTTCTTTTACACTTTGAGCATCACTTGCTTGGTTGATATTATTCTTAGCGATGGTCGCATCTTTATCAACCTTAGCTTTTTGAGCTGCTTTTTCAGTACTATCTAAGGTTGGATCGGCATCAATTTCACCTTTGACCTTGGTTGCTTCATTGTTAATTGCCGCAACAGCATTAGCTTTTTGGTCTGGCAGGGAAATATTGCCTGGAATGTGGTCACTATCGATCTGGACTATCCCTGCATCTCTAGCATCGTTAACTCCTTGAGCATTAGTGGCCTTGTTAATGTTTACTTTAGCTGCGGCGGCATCAATGTCAACAGCATTTTTCTGCGCCTTTTTGGCTTGGTCATCTAAAGTTGGATCCGCCTCAATCTCGGCCTTAACCTTAGTGGCTTCGGCTTCAATCGCCGCAATGGCATTCGTCTTCTGATCAGGCAAGGAAATGCTGCCTGGAACGTGATCCGCATCAATCTTAGCGATTCCTTCATTCTTAGCGTCAATTACCCCTTGGGCCGTAGTCGCACTGTTGATCTTGTCCTTAGCAGCCGCCGCATCACGATCGACATCAGCCTTTTGCTTGTTCTTAGTGGCCGTGTCTAAAGTGACATCCGCATCAATCTCGCCCTTGACCTTAGCGGCTTCATCATCAATTGCCTTTTGAGCATTATTCTTTTGATCAGGTAGAGAAATATTACCTGAAACGTGGTCACCATCAATCTTGATGATCCCCTCTTCCTTGGCATTCTTGACTTGTTGAGCGTTAAGGGCATTATTAATTGCCGTCTTCGCATCCGCTGCGTCTTTGTCAACGTCACCCTTTTGTTTCTTCTTGGTGTCATCATCTAAGGTTGAATCGGCATCGATCTCACCCTTGACCTTGGTGGCTTCGGCTTCAATGGCCGCCAGCGCAGCCTTCTTTTGGTCGGGCAAGGAAACACTACCTGGAATGTGGTCACCGTCAATCTTAACGATTCCATCATTCATCGCATTCTCAGCAGTCTGCACATCAGTTGCTTGCTTAATTGCATCCTTGGCAGCAGTTGCGTCTTTATCAACGTCTCCCTTTTGTTTTACCTTGGTTTCATCATCCAAAGTTACGTCAGCATCGATTTCACCCTTAATCTTAGTGGCTTCATCATCGATTTGCTTGCTGTAATCTTTCTTTTGTTGATCAAGCGCAATCCCGGCTACGTGAGCGGCGTCAATCGCTGTAATCCCATCTTGCTTGGCCTTTTCCACTCCACTAGGATATTCAGCCTGATTGATATTAGCTTTGGCATCCGTTGCAGCCTTATCAACAGCAGTCTTTTGTTCTTGCTTAGCATTATTATTTAGAGTTGGATCTGCCTCAATCTCACCCTTAACCTTAGTCGCTTCGGCATCAATTGCTTGGATTGCTGCTTCCTTTTCGATCGCTAGTGAGTGATATCGATATACGATGGTATCTGTTCCATTGCCTATCTCAAACACTGAGCCCAGTGGTACTGATTGACCATTGATCTCAACGTGATCTGGCGCCCAATTTTTAACATCTGGTGCAGTTGGAACCTTAATACTTTGTCCAGTTACACCGTTGATCTCAATCAAATTATCTGGATTAAGGGTATTCCCTTGCATGTCAACGTATGTCGGGCTGATCTTTTGCGGGTTACCTTCTACATAGATAGTAACTACTGGGTTGATTTCGGATACCTTTGTAGTCGTTGGCTGACTAGCTGCTCCCTTTGCATAGTGGTAACCAGCGGGAACGTTGTCTTCAGTATAGTATTTGTCAGTCCAGTCAATCGTGTTACCATAGTTGGCCGGAACAAGGTTACCAATTGCTTCTTTACCTGTCTGGCCTGATAGCGGTGAAGTCAGAATCCGATCTTTATGGTTAACATCAACGTATTGGTAAGTAACGTTCTGCTTAGTCCCGTAGACATAGACCTTATAAGTATAAGTGTCACCCTCCATTGGGGTAAGTCCTACAGCAGCTTGGCCAAATGAATCACCGTTATCGTCTTCTGTGGTCGGGTCTCCACCACTTTGAGCGTCTGCTTTAGCTCCAGGGAAAATTTGATTTCCGAGCGCCCACATATAACCTCTAGGCATATTCTTGACAACAACATCACTGGTAATTAGGGGCAGATATTTACCAATATAAGCATCACTACCTAAATTCAGCTCAACTGGCAAGCCAACATTCTTACCATTCTGGTCAACGTATTGCACATTAACCTTACCAACTGGAATCGCAATCGTCTGCAATTCACGTGTAGTTGGCGTAACAATGTTGGAAACCGCCGTGGTCCCATTTAAGTCCGTGACCGTGGCCTGACCATTTCTAACCACCATCTGAGCGAACTTAGCTGTATTGTCTCCCGCAGTACTGTTGGTTTGTGAATTATTTCCTAACCACGTCTTAATGTTGGAGTTGTTTAAGGAAACTGTCCCTGCACCAGAAATAATCCCTGCACCAGTTGCGACTGGGTTACCATTACCATCTTGAATGGCCAGGTGCAACTGCTTGGGTGAAATAAAGGTAACACTGGACGAGTCATTAACCCGAATTACCGAATCGTTATATCTTTGGTTAATATCAAAGGTAGTGCCTGCATTGAATACTGCCCGTTGTGTACCCCACAGCCGTATCGCATTTGGTTGGGTCGTAACAGGAGCGGACAAGTTGAAGTTTTGTCCAAACTTATACTGCGCAACCGAATTACCACCCTGCGTTCCGTTTAAGAAGTACTGGAAACCAGTCTGCGTCCACTTAACGTTGTCACCAACGGTTACCCCATTAATGTTGTTATACATCGCTGGGTAGTTAGCTGGTGTCCCGTTATAAGTGTAGGCGGTGTTAGACGAGCCATCACCCATGGTGATCTGATTACCGTAACCTACACTGGCTTGCGGTGCCACATATGACATATAAAATTCAGAGAACCGAATATCGTTACTAGTTCTATTCATAGTAACATGCCCATTGTTGGCAAAGTCAATCATCCCAACGCCACGTGTAACCTCGTTTGAGATGTTAAAGACATTGTTGCCCGAAAAGGTAATCTTAGAACCATTAGCCATTAAAACGTGAATTGGGTTATAACCATTAGACGTACTGCTGGACAAAGTTACATTATCAATGTTTACTTTAAGCCCTGCACCATTTGATGAATATACCAGCGAGCTAGAGTCCCCGTCATTACCCGGGAACCCTTGTTGGAATTTTCCGTTAGTAATCGTCACCGTTGTTAGGTTAGAATATGGCACACCGACATAGGAGAAAGTCTGCCTATTCAAATCAATCGTATGGCCGTTACCGTTAACAACTACACTGGCCCCAGCAGCACGGTTGCCAATAGTTCCCCCCGTATAACTGATGTCACTAGTAATATTAATGTAGGTTACACTAGCATCAGTCCAGGCCGCTGCTAGTCCATTGAAATCAGCTACATTTACTACCTTTTGTTTATACTTATCCGGATTCGTGATTTGATCAGGAGTGGCAATATTCATCGAGGTTGGGGTTGAACCTGCTGGCTTATCAACATCTTTATTAAAGTCGTCACGATTGCTATCTGGGTCGGCACCAACCGTTACATTCTTAGTAGCATCATAACCGGCTGCCACGATGGCTCTTGGCGTAACTTCTACTTCTGAGTTAGATTCGTTCGCGCTGTTTTTGCTAATAGAATTATCTGCCAACTTTGCTCCTAAAATATCTGTTGTAATTTCATTAGCAGGTATGTCAACTGAAGTGCTAGAAGGCATCGAGGTATCTATTAAAGAGCCGTAGTCTTTCAATTTATTGACAGTCCGCTTAGAACTTTTAGTAGTTGAACCTGACTTTAAAAAATTATTTAGACCAGAGTAGGTTGACAACCTTTTAGCTGAAAAGGACTTTAAGCTATTGCCCTTTGGCTTATTAACTTTTGGGACATTAGTTTTTCTCGCAGCTGCTTTAAATTCAAGGGGAACTGGCTGATAGCTGGAATTAATACTGCTTACGGTACTATCCAGCAATGTTTTGACGCTAGTTATATCTGTTGCAGCATTAATTCTACTCTTAGCCTCATCAAATAAAGCACTAGCATTTTTAACTTGCTTTGCTTTTTCAAGATGAGTTAGGCTGCGATCAGAATTGATTCTCTGTTCAGCGGAATTAGTAGTTGTTAATAAAGTGTTAATTGCTGCTAGCTTAGCATCATTAACCGCTTGCGTATCACTCCCAGTCGACGCAGCTTCACTTTCACCAGGTTGACTTTCAACTTCAGCAGCTTCTACCGCTGAAGTATTATTAATTAAAGCCACTGCCCCACTTCCCAACATGAAGGTTAAGACAGAATAACTAATCAACCAGCCCTTTTTACTTTTATGCATTTTATAGTTTTTATTTTTTATTTCTTCAATCATTCTTAAATCATCCAAAATGCAATCACCATTCTTTTTCAAAGATTTAACATAGTTATATTAAATTTAATTTCATTACTCTAATATTTTATCATGATTAGAAAGCTCTTTCCATGTCTATCATGATTATATTTTTACCAATTCAGGAATAAAGAAATAGCCGCTACTTGATGTGTTTTGTTTTTTTATTGCTAATATAATATACATTTCACTTATTTATATTAAAAATCAACAAACTTATTAGCTACGATAAGTTATACTAAGATATATTATTACTATGTTTTTTAAAATAAGGACAGTTTATTCTCTGTTGATTTTGCAAATAAAAAAAGCTCCCATCTTTAACGAGATGAGAGCTTCTTTTGTTACTCAAGTTTTATTATTCGAAATTTTGTTTTTGAATAATTAACTTACCTTTATTTTACTGCTGAATGTTTAACAAATTTATTGTAACCAACTGTGTAATACTTTTCACCCTGAATTGTAACAGCACTACCATAAGTTTGGATTGTCTTGTTCTTCTTCAAAGCCTTTCTACCAGCACGGTTACCATATTGATTGTAAACATATGCTTTTGTTCTTAACTGACGACTAGTTCCCGTAATATTTTCACTATCAACGTATTGTCCATCAGAAATCGCAATAAGCTTGCGCCCGTTAACTTCTTTGCTTGCTCCAGTTGTAATCTTAGAGCCGGCTTTAAGAACTACGTTTCCTAATCGTTTCCCTTCAGCGTCATAAACGTATGAATTGTGTAAGATTTCAGCATTTGCAGTCACGCCATCAGCTAACACATTATTAGACTCGATCGAAATTGGTCCGAAGTTCTTAGCTTTGACATAGCGATTGTTACTAATAATGTAGTAAGCCTTACCATGAATCATCACTGGATCACCGTAGGTGTCAACTTCACTGGTCTTTCTCAGTATCTTCTTTCCAACTCGTTTACCATTTTGGTTGTAAACAAACGAATTGTGCATTAAGACACGTCTCTGCTGAATAGTATTATTAACAGCAATGTAGAGTCCATTATCAGTTAAGTAGAATTCACGGCCATTGATCTTTTCAGTTCCATAAGTGGCAACTGAAGAACCCTTTTGGGCGATTAACAGGTTAGCCCGCTTACCATCTTTATTATAGAAGTATGCATTGTGATAAAGCTGTTTCTGAACTGCATTACCTGGCTTAGTGGCATCACCATTTGAGCCGTTGGAGCCATTCGAGCCATTCGAGCCATTCGAGCCATTTGAGCCGTTCGAGCCATTCGATCCATTTGAGCCATTCGAGCCATTATTACCTGAGCCGCCATTGTTTCCTGACCCAGAGTTATTGGAGCCGTTGGAGCCATTCGATCCATTTGAGCCGTTGGAGCCATTCGATCCATTTGAGCCGTTGGAGCCATTCGAGCCATTTGAGCCATTCGAGCCATTTGAGCCATTGGAGCCATTCGAACCGTTGGAGCCATTCGAGCCATTGGAATCATTCGAGCCATTCGAACCGTTAGAACCATTTGATCCATTGGAATCATTCGAGCCATTCGAGCCATTGGAATCATTCGAGCCGTTGGAACCATTCGAGCCATTTGAGCCATTGGAGCCATTCGAACCGTTGGAGCCATTGGAACCTGAACCGTTAGAGCCATTCGAGCCGTTATTAGCAGTAATCTTATCAATTGCTGCTATCCCGTTATCTTTGGCATGGTTGATAGAATCAGCATCGGTACCTTTATTGATTTCGTCTTTGGCAGCGGAAGCAGCTGCGTCAATCGCATCCTTATCCTTTTGCTTTTCAGCATCTGTCTTGCTCTGGTCTTTATCAACTTTGTCTTTGGCAGCTTGGGCAGCTTGATCTATTGCGGCAATTGCATCAGCCTTTTGTTCATCCAGTGGTTTACCTGGAATATACTGAGCATCAATCGCTTTAATACCAGCATCCTCAAGATCATTTATATCTTGAGCAGTCTTAGCACGATCAATTGCATTCTGAGCTTTTTCTAATTCAGTCTGGACATTAGCCGTTTGAGTTGCCTTAGCAGTAGCCGTTAAAGTTACATCACTCGCAATTGCTGCCTTAATGGTATTAGCTTCTTGCAGAAGTGCATCCTTAGCTGCTTGTTTTTGAGCAGTTAAGTCTTTTGTTACATACTGTGCATGAATTGCAAGGATACCATCATTGTATTCTTTTTGAACAGTCTGAGCATCTAATGCTGCATCAATCTTGTCTAAAGCCTTTTGCTTTTGCGCATCTACAGCTTTAAGCTGTTTGTCCTTAGTTGCCTGATCTAATGAAGAGTCAGCATTAATGGCTTCCTTCACAATGTCGGCTTCATCATTGATTAATTGCTTAGCATAATCTTTCTGATTTGCCAGTGACATTGGATTTGTTACATATTGTGCATCAATGTTTGTAATTCCGTTGGTAAGGGCATCACTAACTGCTTGTGCATCCGTAGCATTTTGAATGTTTGCTTTTGCAATCGCAGCTTCATTATCTACAGCAGCAGTTTGAGCAAGTTTAGTCTTATCGTCTATTGAAGTATCATTAGCGATTTGCTTCTTAGTCTTGGCAGCTTCTTGGTCAATTTCTGCTACAGCCATAGCTTTTTGGCTATCTAAGTTACCATTTGGAATATGTTGCGCATCAATATCTGCAATTCCACTATTCAATGCAACCTTAATTGTTTGAGCAGAAGTTGCCTTGTCAATTGCTGTCTTAGCTTTCGTAGCAGCATCATCAACATTAGCCTTTTGCTTATCTTTAGTTGCACGATCAATAGTTGTGTCTGCGTCGATTTCAGCCTTAATCTTCTTAGCTTCAGCTTCAATCTTAGCTTGGGCAGCTAATTTTTGATCTGAAATTGAAGTTCCAGTTGAAACGTAATCGCCATCAATCTTAGCAATTCCAGCATTAAGCGCTTCTTTAACGCCTTGAGCATTGATTGCTTGATCAATTCTAGCCTTAGCAGCAGCAGCATCTTTATCAACGTTAGCCTTTTGCTCAATCTTAGCAGCATCATCTAAGCCTTGATCAGCATCAATCTTAGCCTTAACCTTAGCTGCTTCATCATCAATTGCCAGTTGTGCGTTCTTCTTTTGATCTGATAATGATGTACCGTTTGTCACGTGATCATTATCAATTACAACAAGCGCCGCATTGGCAATATCTTTGACGCTCTGAGCATTAAGTGCTTGGTCAATCTGCTTCTTAGCAGAATCCGCATCTTTGTCAACGTTAGCTTTTTGAGCTGCCTTTGTTTCACTATCTAAAGTTGGATCGGCGTCAATTTCAGCCTTAATCTTGGCTGCTTCTTCATCGACTGCCGCTTGAGCCTTGGCTTTTTGACTTTCTAAGCTACCCATTTCACCTGAAACATGTTGTGCATCGATAGCTGTTACGCCATTGTATACTTCAACCTTGATTTCTTGGGCACTAGTTGCATTGTCAATTGCAGCCTTAGCCTTGGTTGCTTCTTTATTTACATTAGCCTTTTGCTTAGCCCTAGTTGCATCATCCAAAGTTGGATCTGAATCAATTTCAGCCTTAATTCTAGCTGCCTCGGCGTCAATTGTTGCTTTAGCATCAAGCTTTTGATCTGATAATGACTTGCTATTAGTCAAGTGATCACTGTTAATCTTAGCGATTCCTGCAGCCTTAGCATCATTGACACCTTGTGCATTAAGCGCTTGGTCAATCTTGCTCTTGGCAGCAGCAGCATCCTTGTCAACAGTGGCTTTTTGCTCACTCTTAGCTGCATCATTCAAAGTCTTATCAGCATCAATTGCGTCCTTGACTCTAGCTGCTTCATCATCGATTGCCTTTTGAGCATTCTTCTTTTGGTCAGCTAGCGGCAGATTACTTGGAACGTGATCGCTATCAACCTTTGCAATTCCAGCATTCTTGGCTTCCTTGATATCAGTGATATTGGTTGCTTGATCGATCTTGTTCTTCGCATCAGCGGCGTCTTTATCAACCTGAGCTTTTTGCTTAGCCTTAGTTGCATCATCTAAAGTTTCGTCAGCATCAATTTCTGCTTTAATCTTAGTTGCTTCATCATCAATTGCCTTTTGAGCGTTCTTCTTTTGCTCTGGGATTGAAATGTTGCTTGGTACATGGTCGCTGTCAATCTTAGCTACACCTGCACTTGTTGCATCCTTCACGCCTTGAGCATTGATTGCTTGATCAATCTTGTTCTTCGCATCAGCGGCATCTTTGTCAACCTGGGCTTTTTGCGCATCCTTTTCAGAATTCTCCAAAGTTGGATCAGCGTCGATTTCTGCTTTAATCTTAGCTGCTTCGTTCTCGATTACTTTTTGCGCATTAGTCTTTTGATCAGCTAGTGAAACGCTACCTGCAATGTGATCACTATCAATCTTCGCAATACCAGCTGCAGTGGCGTCTTTCACACCTTGGGCATCAGTTGCTTGACTAATATTAACTTTAGCTGCGGCTGCATCTTTATCAACCTGAGCCTTTTGAGTTGCCTTAGTTGCATCATCTAAAGTTTCATCAGCGTCAATTTCGGCCTTAATCTTAGTTGCTTCAGCATCAATTGTAGCTTGAGCATTCTTCTTCTGATCTACTAACGACGTACTATTTGGCACGTGATCGCTATTAATCTTCGCAATTCCAGCATTAGTTGCATCTTTGACACCTTGAGCATTGAGTGCTTGGTCAATATTAGTCTTGGCTGCAGCGGCATCCTTATCAACCTGAGCCTTTTGGGCTTCCTTAGTTATAGTGTCTAAGGTTGGGTCGGCATCAATTTCGGCCTTAACCTTTGAGGCTTCACGATCAATCGTTGCCTTGGCATTAGTCTTCTGATCTGGAAGCGAAGTTGCATTTGGTACATGATCACTATCAATCTTGTTGATACCTGCATTGGTTGCATCCTTAACACCTTGAGCATCAGTTGCTTTATCGATGTTATTCTTTGCAGCAGCTGCATCTTTATCAACGTTAGCTTTTTGAGCTGCCTTAGTTACATCATCCAAAGTCTCATCGGCATCAATTTCAGATTTAATCTTAGTTGCTTCGTCATCAATAGCCTTTTGAGCATTCTTCTTTTGATCAGGTAATGATACGCTGCCTGGGACATGATCGTTATCAATCTTAACAATACCCGCATTGGTTGCGTCCTTGATACCTTGAGCATCAACTGCATTATTAATGTTAACTTTAGCTGCAGCAGCATCAACATCAACATTACCCTTTTGTGCAGTCTTAGTTACATTGTCTAAGGTTGGGTCGGCATCAATGGCCGCCTTAATCTTAGCTGCTTCAGCATCAATAGCTGCCTGGGCATTCTTCTTTTGATCTGACAGGGAAACACTGTTCGGTACGTGGTCGTTATCAATCTTAATAACACCAGCGTCCCTAGCATCATTCACACCTTGGGCATCAGTTGCTTGAGTAATGTTAGCCTTAGCTGCAGTAGCATCTCTATCAACATTAGCCTTCTGAATGGTCTTAGCTGCATTATCTAAAGTTGGATCCGCATCAATTTCGGCCTTAATCTTAGCTGCTTCTTGTTCAATAGCTGCTTGAGCCTTAGCCTTTTGACTGTCCAAACTACCATTTTGACCTGGTACATATTGAGCGTCAATCGCAATTATTCCATTATCAACTGCAACCTTCACTTCTTGTGCATTAGTTGCATTATCAATAGCAGTCTTAGCCTTCTTAGCTTCAGTATCAACGTTGGCCTTTTGCTTATCCTTAGTTGCATTATCTAAGGTTGGATCCGCATCAATTTGACCTTTGACCTTAGTTGCTTCTTGGTCAATCGTGGCCTTAGCATTGGTCTTTTGGTCAGGTAAGGAAATGCTGTTTGGTACATGGTCACCGTCAATTTTGACAATACCAGCATCAGTGGCATCCTTAACACCTTGAGCATCAACTGCTTGATCAATGTTAGCCTTAGCTGCAGCAGCATCCTTATCAACATTGGCCTTTTGCGTTGTTTTTGCTGCACTATCTAGAGTTGGATCGGCATCAATCTCACCCTTAATCTTAGCTGCTTCTTGGTCAATCGTGGCCTTAGCACTCTTCTTTTGATCAGGTAAGGAAACACTGTTTGGTACGTGGTCACTATCAATCTTAGCTACACCAGCATTTGTTGCATCTTTAACTCCTTGAGCATCAGTTGCGTTGTTGATGTTAGTCTTAGCTGCAGCAGCATCTTTATCGACTTGCGCTTTCTGGGCTGCTTTGGCTGTATTATCTAAGGTTGGATCCGCATCAATCTCACCTTTGACCTTGGTAGCTTCAGCATCAATTGTTGCTTGAGCCGCCTTCTTTTGATCAGGTAAGGAAGTGCTGCCTGGCACGTGATCGCCATCAATCTTGATAATACCTGCATTAGTGGCGTCTTTAATGCCTTGAGCATTGGTTGCCTGGCTAATGTTAGCCTTGGCAGCAGCGGCATCAACATCAACGTTAGTCTTCTGGGCATTCTTAGCTGTTGTATCTAAAGTTGGATCAGCGTCAATTTCGGCCTTAATCTTAGCTGCTTCTTGATCGATAATCGCCTGAGCACTCTTCTTCTGATCTGGTAATGAAGTGCTATTTGGTACGTGGTCACCATCAATCTTGACAATCCCGGCGTCCTTCGCATTACTTACGCCTTGTGCATCAGTTGCTTGGCTAATATTGTTCTTAGCGGCTGTGGCATCTTTGTCAACCTGAGCTTTTTGAGTAGTCTTAGCTGCATCATCCAGAGTTGGATCAGTTTCAATCTCACCCTTGATCTTAGCTGCTTCGGCATCAATGGCTGCTTGCGCGTTCTTCTTCTGGTCCGGCAGAGAAACACTTCCTGGAATGTGATCGGCATCAATCTTATTAATACCCGCATCTTTAGCGTCACTTACCCCTTGGGCATCAGTTGCCTGGCTAATGTTGTTCTTAGCGGCTGTGGCATCTTTGTCAACCTGAGCTTTTTGAGCAGTCTTAGCTGCATTATCTAAAGTGACATCAGCATCGATTTCAGCCTTAACCTTATTGGCTTCGGCGTCAATGGCAGCTTGCGCATTCTTCTTCTGTTCTGGCAGAGAAACACTACCTGGAATATGATCGCCATCAATCTTAATAATTCCAGCATCAGTAGCATCCTTGACAGCCTGCGCATCGACAGCTTGATCAATCTTGGTCTTAGCTGCTACTGCATCTTTATCAACGTTATCTTTCTGTACCTTCTTGGTTGCATCATCTAACGTTGAATCTGCGTCAATTTCACCCTTAATCTTAGTGGCTTCGGCATCAATTGTTGCTTTGGCATTCTTTTTCTGATCAGGTAATGAAATGCTATTTGGAATGTGGTCGCCATCAATCTTGATAATCCCGGCATCCTTGGCATCCTTTACGCCTTGCGCATCAGTTGCCTGGCTGATGTTGTTCTTAGCGGCAGTGGCATCTTTGTCAACCTGAGCCTTTTGCGCATTCTTGGCAGTGGTATCAAGCGTTGAATCCGCATCAATCTCAGACTTAATCTTAGCTGCTTCCGCATCAATGGCTGCTTGCGCATTCTTCTTTTGATCTGGTAATGAGATGTTACCTGGAATGTGATCCGCATCAATTTGAGCAATACCTGCTGTAGTTGCGTCCTTGACACCTTGAGCATTGGTTGCCTGACTAATATTAGCCTTGGCAGCGGCAGCATCTTTATCTACGTTACCCTTTTGAATCTTCTTAGTTGCATCATCTAAAGTTGAATCATTATCAATTTCAGCCTTAATCTTTGCGGCTTCCGCATCAATGGCCTTTTGCGCATTGGTCTTTTGATCTGGCAGTGATGTACTGTTTGGAATGTGATCTGCATCAATCTTCGAAATACCTGTATTGGTTGCATCCTTGACACCTTGAGCGTCAGTTGCGTTGTTAATCGCATCCTTAGCTGCGGCAGCATCCTTATCTACCTGACCCTTTTGCGCAGTTTTAGCTGCATCATCTAAGGTTGGATCTGCATCAATCTCACCCTTGATCTTGGCCGCTTCTTGATCAATTGCCTTTTGGGCATTAGTCTTTTGATCTGGCAGTGACACAGTCCCAGGGACGTAATCCGCATCAATCTTAGCAATTCCAGTATCGGTTGCATCCTTGACACCTTGAGCATCAGTAGCATTGTTAATTGCCGTCTTGGCATCCGCTGCATCCTTATCAACATTAGCCTTTTGCTTAGTTTTAGTGGCTGCGTCTAAGGTTGAATCGGCATCAATTTGTCCCTTAACCTTGGTGGCTTCATCATCAATGGCCTTTTGGGCATTCTTCTTTTGATCTGGCAGGGAAATGCTACCTGGAATGTGGTCACCATCAATCTTGATAATCCCAGCATCCTTGGCATCCTTAACACCTTGAGCGTCAGTTGCGTTGTTAATCGCATCCTTAGCTGCTGCGGCATCCTTATCTACCTGACCTTTTTGCGCAGTTTTTGCGGCTGTATCTAACGTTGAATCCGCATCAATTTCGCCCTTGATCTTGGCTGCTTCATCATCAATTGCCTTTTGGGCATTCTTCTTTTGATCCGGCAGGGAAACACTACCTGGAATATGGTCACCATCAATCTTGATGATTCCGGCATCCTTGGCATCCTTCACGCCTTGCGCATTGGTTGCCTGAATAATGTTATTCTTAGCAATCGTGGCATCAGTATCAACTTGACCCTTTTGCTTATTCTTAGCGGCTGTATCTAAAGTTGGATCCGCATCAATTTCATTCTTAACCTTAGCAGCTTCGGCATCAATGGCTGCTTGTGCATTCTTCTTTTGATCTGGCAGTGAAACATTGCCTGGAATGTGATCACCATCGATCTTGGCAATACCAGCAGTAGTGGCGTCTTTCACACCTTGAGCGTTAGTCGCATGACTGATATTAGCTTTAGCAGCGGCGGCATCAACATCAACATTAGTCTTTTGCGCTGTCTTTTCTTTACTATCCAAAGTTGGATCCGCATCAATTTCAGCCTTGATCTTAGCAGCTTCGGCATCAATGGCTGCCTGGGCATTGGTCTTTTGATCTGGCAAAGAAACACTACCTGGAATGTGATCGCCATCAATCTTGATGATCCCATCACTCTTGGCATCCTTCACGCCTTGGGCATCAGTTGCATTGTTAATTGCAGCTTTAGCAGCAGTGGCATCTTTATCGACATTACCCTTTTGGGTGGTTTTGGCTGCATCATCCAGAGTTGGATCTGCATCAATCTCATTCTTAACCTTGGTGGCTTCTGCATCAATGGCAGCTATCGCATTCTTCTTCTGATCTGGTAAGGAAATATTACCCGGAATGTGATCACCATCGATCTTGACAATACCATCATCTCTAGCATCTTTAACTGCTTGAGAAGTAGTTGCCTGGTTAATCTTATTCTTGGCAGCAGCCGCATCCGTGTCAACATTGTCTTTTTGAATTTTCTTGGTTGCAGCATCCAGCGTTGGGTCGGCATCAATTTCATTCTTGATCTTGGTGGCTTCCGCATCAATGGCTGCTACAGCATCTCTCTTTTGATCTGGCAGAGATACACTATTTGGAATGTGGTCACCATCAATCTTGATGATCCCGGCTTCCTTGGCATCCTTCACCCCTTGGGCATTAGTGGCGGCATTAATTGCTGTCTTGGCATCAGCCGCGTCCTTGTCCACGTTAGCCTTTTGAGCTGTCTTTTCTTTACTATCTAAAGTTGGATCCGCATCAATCTCACCTTTGATCTTGGTTGCTTCTTGATCGATTGCCTTAATAGCATCCTTCTTTTGATCTGGTAGAGAAACATTACCTGGAATGTGGTCACCATCAATAGCTATAATACCAGCATCTTTAGCATCCTTGACCCCTTGAGCATTAGTAGCACTGTTAATATTATTTTTAGCCGCTGTGGCATCCTTATCAACATTAGCCTTTTGCTTGGTCTTAGTTGCGTCGTCAAGCGTTGGATCGGCATCGATCTCACCCTTAATCTTGGTGGCTTCATTATCAATTGCTTTAATTGCATCCGCTTTTTGCTCAGGTAATGTCATGTTGCCTGGGATGTGGTCGCTATCAATCTTAGCGATCCCGGCATCTCTAGCATCATTAACTCCTTGAGCATCAGTTGCTTGACTAATATTAGCTTTGGCAGTAGTTGCGTCAGTATCAACGTCACCCTTCTGCTTCTTCTTAGTAGCCGTGTCTAAGGTCGGATCCGCATCAATTTCGGCCTTGATCTTAGTAGCTTCGGCGTCAATGGCTGCTTGAGCATTGGCCTTTTGATCCGGCAAGGAAACACTGCCTGGAATGTGATCACCATCTATCTTAATAATACCAGCTTCTTTCGCATCTTTTACCCCTTGGGCATTAGTGGCGCTGTTAATGTTTGCTTTAGCTGCAGCGGCGTCATTATCAACATTGTCCTTCTGCTTAGCCTTAGTAGCTGCATCCAGAGTCACATCGGCATCAATCTCAGCTTTAACCTTAGTTGCTTCCGCATCAATAGCTTTAATAGCATCTTTCTTTTGATCTGGCAGGGAAATATTGCCCGGAACGTGGTCACCATCAATCTTGATGATGCCGGCTTCCTTAGCATCCTTGACCCCTTGGGCATCCTTGGCGGTATTAATCGCTGCCTTCGCATCAGCCGCATCCTTGTCCACGTCACCCTTTTGCTTAGCCTTAGTGGCCGTGTCTAAGGTTTCATCGGCATCAATCTCATTCTTGATCTTGGTAGCTTCCGCATCAATCGCTGCCTTCGCGGCATCCTTTTGATCTGGCAGGGAAACACTACCTGGAATGTGGTCACCATCAATCTTGATGATCCCAGCATCCTTGGCGTCCTTCACCCCTTGAGCATTAGTGGCGGCATTAATCGCTGTCTTGGCATCAGCTGCGTCCTTGTCCACGTTGGCCTTTTGCGCTGCCTTTTCTTTACTATTAAGCGTGACATCCGCATCGATATCAGCCTTAATCTTAGTGGCTTCATTCTCGATCGCCGCGATCGCATCAGCCTTCTGCACTGGCAGGGAAACATTGCCTGGAATATGGTCCGCATCAATTGCGATAATCCCCGCTTCCTTGGCATCCTTCACCCCTTGGGCATCCTTGGCATTAGTGATGTTGTTCTTAGCGATGGTTGCATCCTTATCCACATTAGCCTTTTGCTCATTCTTAGTGGCCGTATCTAAAGTGACATCGGCATCGATTTCACCCTTAACCTTAGCGGCCTCGGCATCAATCGCTGCAATCGCGTCAGTCTTCTGTACTGGCAGGGAGATACTACCTGGAATGTGGTCGCCATCAATCTTGATGATCCCCGCTTCCTTGGCATCGTTAACCCCTTGAGCATTAGTGGCGCTGTTAATGTTTGCTTTGGCAATTGCCGCATCAGTATCAACGTTAGCCTTTTGCTCATTCTTAGTCGCCGTGTCTAAGGTCACATCCGCATCAATCTCGGCCTTAACCTTAGTGGCTTCGGCATCAATCGCCGCAATCGCATTCGTCTTCTGCACTGGCAGGGAGATACTGCCTGGAACGTGGTCACCATCAATCTTGACGATCCCTTCATCCTTGGCATCGATTACTCCTTGAGCCGTAGTTGCACTGTTGATCTTGTCCTTAGCAGCTGCCGCATCACGATCAACATCGCCCTTTTGCTTGTTCTTAGTGGCCGTGTCTAAAGTGACATCCGCATCAATTTCGCCCTTAACCTTAGTAGCTTCGGCATCAATCGCCGCAATCGCACTCGTCTTGCGGTCGGGCAGCGAAATGTTACCTGGAACGTGGTCACCATCAATCTTGATGATCCCCGCTTCCTTGGCATTCTTGACTTGTTGAGCGTTAGTTGCGTTATTAATCGCCGTCTTCGCATCCGCTGCGTCTTTGTCAACGTCTCCCTTTTGTTTTGCCTTAGCCGCTGCGTCTAGGGTTGTATCGGCATCGATCTCACCCTTAACCTTGGTGGCTTCCGCATCAATCGCCGCAATCGCTGCCTTCTTTTGATCTGGCAAGGAAACACTACCTGGAATGTGGTCACCGTCAATCTTAATAATCCCGGCTGCCGTTGCGTCTTTAACTGCTTGGATATTAGTGGCACTATTGATGGCTGCCTTGGCATCCGCTGCGTCTTTATCAACGTCTCCCTTTTGTTTTACCTTGGTTTCATCATCCAAAGTTTCATCGGCATCGATTTCACCCTTAATCTTAGTGGCTTCATCATCGATTTGCTTGCTGTAATCTTTCTTTTGTTGATCAAGCGCAATCCCGGCTACGTGGGCGGCGTCAATCGCTGCAATCCCATCTGCCTTAGCCTGATCAACCTGGGCTGGCAATACTGCCTTGTTGATATTATCTTTGGCAGTTGTGGCCGCCTTGTCCACATCACCCTTTTGTTTTGCCTTAGTTGCACTATCAAGCGTTGGATCCGCATCTATCTCGCCCTTAACCTTAGTCGCTTCGGCATCAATGGCCGTATTAGCGGCCTGCTTCTCTACGTCTAAGGGGTGGTATACATAGGTGATTTCATCTGTTCCGTTGGCAAATTCAAAGGCTGAACCTACTGCCACCGTCTGTCCATTCACTATCACATGGTCTAAGGCCCAGTTATTGGCATCTGGCGCTGTTGGCAACTTAATTGTTTGCCCCGTTGCTCCTTGAATTACAAATGGTGAATTAGGAACAACCTGCTTGCCATTAGTATCTACAAAAGTTGGATTAATCGTTTGCGGATTACCCTCAACATAAATCGTTACGGTTGGGTTATTATCGGATACGACCGTCGTCTTTGCCTGATTAGGGGCACTAGCTGCGTAGTGATAACCAGCTGGCACATTGTCTTCAGTATAGTACTTGTTTGTCCAGTCAATCGTGTTGCCATAGTTGGCCGGTGTCACACCACCAGCTGCTTCTGTACCGGTTTGACCTGATAGCGGTGAAGTCAGAATCCGATCTTTATGGTTAACATCAACGTATTGGTAGGTAACGTTCTGCTTAATCCCGTAGACATAAATCTTATAGGTATAAGTTGTACCTTCCATTGGGGTAAGTCCAACCGACGCCTGTCCATATGTGTCACCATTATCGTTATCGTTAGTCGGGTCTCCACCACTTTGAGCATCAGACTTGGCACCAGCATATACTTGCTTACCAATAGCCCACATGTAGCCCTTAGGCATATTCTTGACAACATTATCTTCTGTAATCAGGGGCAGGTATTGACCAATGTAGGCATCTTTATCGAGCGGAACTTCTACTAGTCCACCAACATTCTTACCATTCTGGTCAACGTATTGCACATTAACCTTACCAACTGGAATCGCAATCGTCTGCAATTCACGTGTAGTTGGCGTAACAATGTTGGAAACCGCCGTGGTCCCATTTAAGTCCGTGACCGTGGCTTGGCCATTTCTAACCACCATCCTAGCGAACTTAGCTGTATTGTCTCCCGCAGTACTGTTGGTTTGTGAATTATTTCCTAACCACGTCTTAATGTTGGAGTTGTTTAAGGAAACTGTCCCTGCACCAGAAATAATCCCTGCACCAGTTGCGACTGGGTTACCATTACCATCTTGAATGGCCAGGTGCAACTGCTTGGGTGAAATAAAGGTAACACTGGACGAGTCATTAACCCGAATTACCGAATCGTTATATCTTTGGTTAATATCAAAGGTGGTGCCTGCATTGAATACTGCCTGCTGCGTTCCATAGAGCCGAATTGCATTAGGTTGGGTCGTAACAGGGGCCGACAAGTTGAAGTTTTGTCCAAACTTATACTGCGCAACCGAATTACCACCCTGCGTTCCGTTTAAGAAGTACTGGAAACCAGTCTGCGTCCACTTAACGTTGTCACCAACGGTTACCCCATTAATGTTGTTGTACATCGCTGGGTAGTTAGCTGGTGTCCCGTTATAAGTATAGGCGGTGTTAGAAGAGCCATCACCCATGGTGATCTGATTACCGTAACCAACACTGTCCTGCGGTGCCACATATGACATATAAAATTCAGAATAACGAATATCGTTACTAGTTCTATTCATAGTAACATGCCCATTGTTGGCAAAGTCAATCATCCCAACGCCACGTGTAACCTCGTTTGAGATGTTAAAGACATTGTTGCCTGAGAAGGTAATCTTAGAACCATTAGCCATTAAAACGTGAATTGGGTTATAACCATTAGACGTACTGCTGGACAAAGTTACATTATCAATGTTTACTTTAAGCCCTGCACCATTTGATGAATATACCAGCGAGCTAGAGTTCCCATTATTACCCGGGAACCCTTGTTGGAATTTTCCGTTAGTAATCGTCACCGTTGTCAGGTTAGAATATGGCACACCGACATAGGAGAAAGTCTGCCTATCCAAATCAATCGTATGGCCGTTACCGTTAACAACTACACTGGCCCCAGCAGCACGGTTGCCAATAGTTCCCCCCGTATAACTGATGTCACTAGTAATATTAATGTAGGTTACACTAGCATCAGTCCAGGCCGCTGCTAAACTATTAAAATCACTTACGTTTGCTACTTTTTTCTTATACATATCTGGATTCACTATCTGATCAGGAGTGGCAATATTCATTGAAGTAGGAGTTTTTCCTGCTGGTTTGTCAACATCCTTGTTAAAGTCATCACGTTCGCTGTCTGGGTCAGCGCCAACCGTTACACTCTTTGAGCTATCATAACCAGCAACTCCAATAGATCTTGGGTTAGCCGCAAGCTCTGAATTAGCATCATTTGAATTATTAGGCTTAGCGGCCGAGTCATCAGCCAATTTACTCCCCGAAACATCTGTTGGAATTTCAGCTGTGGGAATGTTAACGGAAGTGTTGGAAGGCTTGGAAGCATCAATCAATGAGCCATAATCTTTAGCCTTAGTAGAAGATTTCTTTGAAGCAGTGTCATCTGAACCAGATTTCAAAAATGAATTGAGGCCAGAATAAGTTGCTAAACTGCCTTGAGCAGCAGCTTTCGACTTCTTAGCCTTAAGCTTCTTGGTCTTGGAGCCTGTCTTTTTAGAACGGGCTTTGGCTTTCTTAGCTTTAACTGCCTTAGTTTTGGCAGGTTTGTCTGCTTTTCTTAGCAAACTAGCTCGATCAACACCTGCTTGATAAGTAGCTGTAATATCAGCACTAGCCTTGTCCAATACTGTCTTAATACCAGCTAAATCAGTCACCGCATTAACTTTAGCTTTAGAGTCATTAAGTAGAGCATCAACCGCTTTTATCTGTTTAGCCTTAGTAGCACTGGTTAAGTTCCGATCTCCATTGATCTTCTGCTTAGTACTAGTAGCCAACGTTTCCAAAGTGTTTAACCCAGTTTGTTTAGCTTCGCTTACTGCTTGGTCGTCAACCTTTTGTTGGGCTGACTTATCAACTCCAACTTGATTGTTCTGATTATCAGTATCAGACGTTTTTACTTCTTGGGCACTTACTGAACTAGCCGATTGAGAGAGGGCTGCTCCTCCCCCTAGCATAAAAGTCAAAAGAGAGTAGCTAACTAGCCAACCCTTTTTACTTTTGTGCATCTTATAGTTAGTATTTTTGATTTCTTCAATCATTTTAAATCTATTCAAAAGTTTCTTACTCCCATCTTTATATTATTATAATTAATATATTCCATTTGGTTATAAATAGTATCACAGTTATTAAAAAATAAATACATTTATCGAAATATATTTAATTAAGATGCACAAAAAGTATATTTTGTTCTTCGTTTCATTAAAAGTACTGATTTAATAGGCTTTTAAATATTTTTTATTCTAATGTATATACCCTAATCACATATATCTTATAACAAGATAGATTTTTTTGTTAATATAAAAATAATACTTATGCGATTATACTTATATTTTTATAGTTAATATATTTATGTAATAAAACATATAAAATAAGCTGCATAATTATAACATTTAATTTATCACTTATGTTCATCATTAAGTGCACTGCTGTATACTAGCCATGTAACTTTCTCAGCTAGAATTTTTATGAAAAATACAATTTTGATGTGAACCCAAAAATTAGGACAATTTAATAAATTTTAGCTGAAGACTAACTCCTGATACTCAATAGTGGGATTAGTCCTTTTTCTACGCAAAATCAAGTACTATCAATGATTAATTTACTTTTATTCTCAAAGCAGTGGCGGATTATCCCGAGCTTTGGCTATTTTAGCTTAGCTGCCCTTTTTAATGCCGTACAAAAAGAGTTTAATCTCTTGGTTTAATTTTACAGTTAAACTGTTATAACGAGATTGATCAAATTATTACGACTAAAGCCCATTTGTTAACTTACTACGTTGTAATAATCATAAGTTTGATCAAACTTGATTAAGTGGTAGATAGTACGAAGCAATTTATGGACTGTTGCGATCTTCTTAAAGCTGCGTGCGGCTATCTGTTTCAATCTGGCCTATGCGTGATACAACAGCTTGAGGACGACTGCGGCACCTCGTTTACCAATATGATCAGACATTACCAGTTTGCCGAATTCATAGTGACGTAAGTCAACGCCCACAAAGTCATTAGCATTGCGGAAGCGTCTGGTGTCGTCCAGTTCACCTAAAAGACTTAGTGCCGTTACCAGCGAAATGCCAGGAATGCTATCTAGAATAAGGTCGTTGTGGTGCGGCAATTGGTTTGCCAGGAAGCCATCTTAACAATTACTTGCTTGCGCTGGACATCAAGTCTAAGCAGGAGGTCGGCATAGTAAGCTGCCTCTTCAATTTCATAGGCCGTATTGGCAACAGTGAGGGCTGAGAGTACTGCTAAACTATGCAAGCGTTTTAGCGGTCTTGGTTGGTGTCCTACACATACCACCGCTGCTATTGCTTGCTGTCCGGTCTGCTGGACCAGGCTAGGGTGCGATACAGCGACGATCCGTGCTGACTGCTGTTAAATTGGCGAGGTGGCGCGAACCGGTAAGCATCGTGTTGGTCAATCTTACCTAAATAATTTGGTCATCAAAGCCCAAAGTTGTCTTAACTTCGAGGTTCACATCATTTCAGTAAACTAATTAAATTGCATGTTCAGTTAAATACATCTAAAAGGGGCAGCACTGCGCTATTAGTGTTTCTTGTGAAATGTTATCTGATGAATTTTCCCATTTTTGGGCAGCAAAAATCCCACCCTCAGGAAAACGTAAATTTTATTCATTTGCGTTGTTCATTTAAGTGGGATTTTTTAAAGTGATTTCTTACCTAAACCATCTTATAATTTTAATAATGGTTTTACTTTTACCCAATCAAGGTTATTGGTAAACCATTAGATACATATTTTAGGACAATTTAGTAATATTTTCACTATCAACGTAATTTCCATCAGAAATTGCAATCATTTGACGACCATTTACTGTTTTACTTTCACCAGCAGTAACCTTAGAGCCTGCCTTTAAGACACTATCTCCGATGCGCTTCCCCTCACTATCATATACGTATGAGTCTTGTGTAATCTCCGCATTGGAAGTCACACCCTTAGCAAGTTCATTATTGGCTTCAATTGAGACTTTGCCAAAGTTCTTGGCTTTAACATAGCGATTACTACTAATAATGTAATATGACTTACCTTTAATTTTGACTGGATCACCGTATGTACCAACTTCTGACATCTTCTTAAGTATCTTCTTACCAACGCGTTTACCCTTATTATTGTAGACAAATGCATTGTGTAACAGGAGACGTCTTTGTTGCGTAGTGTTATTAACAGCGATGTATAAATCATTATCAGTTAGGTAGAACTGGCGTCCATTAATGCTTTCAATTCCGTAAGTTGTAATTGCAGAACCTCTTTTAGCAACTAACAAGTTTGCCCGTTTACCTTCTTTGTTATAGAAGTAGGCGTTGTGGTAAAGCTTCTTTTGAACAGCTTTTCCTTTCTTGGTTTGTACTCCATCAGAACCGTTAGAGCCAGTTGGGCCAGTTGAGCCAGTTGAGCCAGTTGGGCCAGTTGAACCATTGGAGCCAGTTGAGCCAGTTGAGCCAGTTGAGCCAGTTGAGCCAGTTGAGCCAGTTGAGCCAGTTGAGCCAGTTGAACCATTGGAGCCAGTTGAACCATTGGAGCCAGTTGAACCATTGGAGCCAGTTGAACCATTGGAGCCAGTTGAACCATTGGAGCCATTGGAACCGTTAGAACCATTGGAACCGTTAGAACCATTGGAACCGTTGGAACCGTTAGAACTGTTAGAGCCATTGGAACCGTTAGAACTGTTAGAGCCATTGGAACCGTTAGAACCGTTGGAGCCATTGGAACCGTTAGAACTGTTGGAGCCATTGGAACCGTTAGAACTGTTAGAGCCATTAGAGCCATTAGAGCCATTAGAACCGTTGGAGCCATTGGAACCATTGGAACCATTGGAACCATTGGAACCATTATTTGCAGCGACCTTATCAATTGCAGACGTTCCGTTTTCTTTAGCCTGGTTAATTGAATCTATATCCGTGGCCTTATTGACTTCATCTTTAGCTGCTGCAGCCGCTGCGTCAATCGCATCTTTATCTTTTTGCTTTTCAGCATCAGTCTTGCTCTGGTCTTTATCAACCTTGTCTTTAGCTGCTTGAGCCGCTTGATCTATCGCCGCATTCGCACTAGCTTTTTGTTCTTCAAGCGACTTGCCTGGAACATACTGGGCAGTAATTGCCTTAATCCCGGCATCCTCTAAGTCGCTGACAGCCTGAGCATTCTTTGCACGATCAATTGCATTTTGAGTCTTTCCTAATTCAAGATCGACTTTACTAATCTGCGCTACTTTTTCATTAGCTGATAATGTTACATCATTATTAATGGCAGCCTTAATTGTGTTTGCTTCTTTTACCAATTCATCTTTAGCTGCTTGTTTTTGCGCAGTTAAATCGTTTGGAACATGTTGTGAATGAATTGCAAGTATGCCGTCGCTATATTCCTTCTGTACGGCTTCAACGTTTGCCGCTTGAGCAATTTTATCTACAGCTTTTTGTTTCTGTACATCTACCGCTTGAAGCTGCTTAGTCTTAGTTGCTTGATCTAAGGAATCATCATTGTTAATAGCTTCCTTCACAATATCTGCTTCATCGCTAACTAATTGCTTAGCTCGCTCTTTTTGCGCATCTAACGTTATTGAGTTGGTAACATATTGTGCATCAATATTCGTAATACCCTTAGCAAGTGAGTCACTAATTGCCTGAGCGTTTGTAGCATTTTGGATGTTAGTCTTAGCAGTTGCTACTGCGCTATCCACAGCTGCACTTTGAGCTGCTTTTACAATATCATCCAGTGATGCGTCATTATTTATATTGTTTTTAACTTTAGTAGCTTCTTCATCAATTGCTGCATTTGCTTTCGTCTTTTGACTATCCAAACTGCTGCCTGGTACATGTTGAGCATCAATATCAGCAATTCCACTAGTTAACGCAAGCTTAATTGCCTGAGCAGAAGTTGCTTGTTCGATTGCTACCTTGCCTTTCAGTGCAGCAGTATCAACATTGGCCTTTTGAGCTGCCTTAGTTGTATCATCCAAGGTCTCATCGCTATCAATGTCAGCCTTAATCTTTTTGATTTCAGCTTCAATCTTAGCTTGAGCATCCGCCTGCTGATCACTTATCGAACTACTTGGAACATAATCACCAGCAAGCTTCGCAATTCCAGCAGCTTGAGCATCCTTAATAGCTTGAGCGTTAACTGCTTGGGCTATCTGGGTCTTAGCTGTAGCAACATCTTGATCAACGTTAGCTTTTTGAGCTGCCTTCGCCTCATCGTCTAAGCCCTTGTCTGCATCAATCTTTGCTTTGACTTTTGCTGCTTCGGCATCAATTTCTTTTTGTGCAGCTGTTTTTTGATCAGACATCGAAGTGCTACTTGCTACATAATCGCTATCAATCTTGCTTATACCAGCAGTCATTGCCGTTTTGATATCTTGTGCATTAAGTGATTGTGTAATTCTATCCTTAGCTGCAATAGCATCTCTATCAACATTAGCTTTCTGCTCAATCTTAGTCACATCATCTAAATTCTGGTCGGCATCAATTTGTGCCTTGACTTTAGTAGCTTCTTCGTCAATTGCTGTTTGAGCATTCTTCTTTTGCTCTGACAATGATAATCCATTCGTTACATAATCACCAACAATTGTATTGATACTTGTATCAGTAATATCCTTAACACTTTGAGCATTAGTTGCTTGAGCTATCTGCGTCTTAGCTGTAGTAGCATCCAAATCGACTTTTGCTTTTTGTTTAGTCTTCGCTTCATTGTCTAGAGTTGGATCAGCATCGATTTGGGCCTTAACTTTAGCCGCTTTGTCTGCGACTGTTGTTTGAGCCTTAATTTTTTGACTCTCCAAGCTACCAATTGCATCGGAAACATGTTGAGCATCAATGGCAGTTATTCCATCGTAACGCTTAACTTTAACAGCTTGAGCATCAGTTGCATTGTCAATGGCTGCCTTGCCCTTAACTACTTCATTGTCAACATTAGCCTTTTGCTTCGTCTTAGTTGCATCATCTAGACTATCATCAGCATCAATTTCAGCTTTAATTCTAGTAGCTTCATTATCAAGGGCTGCTTTTGCTGCATCCTTTTGATTTGCCAATGTCACAATTGCATGATCAGCATTGATCTTAGCAATTCCAGCATCTTTAGCTTCTTTAACTCCTTGAGCATTTACAGCCCGGTCAATTGAAGCCTTAGCAGCTACTGCATCCCGGTCGACAGCACCTTTTTGCTTATATTTAGTGGCATCATCTAACGCGTCGTCAGCATCAATTTCGGCTTTTACTCTGGCTGCTTCATCATCGATTTCCAGTTTCGCATTTTTCTTTTGATCAGCTAGTGGAACATTATTTGGAACATGATCGGCATCAATCTTAGCAATACCAGCATTCTTAGCATCTTTAATATCTGTGACGTTGGTAGCCTGATCAATCTTGTTCTTAGCATCAGTGGCATCTTTGTCGACATTGGCTTTTTGCTTAGCCTTAGCAACGTCATCTAAGCTGTCGTCAGCATCGATTTCACCCTTAATCTTAGTAGCTTCATCGTCAATCGCCTTTTGAGCATTCTTCTTCTGGTCTGGCAGCGAGATACTACTTGGGATGTGATCACTATCAATCTTGGCAATTCCTGCTGCTGTAGCGTCTTTTACACCTTGAGCATTAAGCGCCTGGTCAATCTTGTTCTTAGCATCAGCGGCATCACGATCCACATTAGCTTTTTGAGCTGCTTTTTCAGCGCTCTCTAAAGTAGGATCGGCATCAATTTCACCCTTGATCTTAGCTGCTTCGGCATCAATTGAAGCTTGCGCGTTCTTCTTCTGTTCTGGCAGAGAAACACTTCCTGGAATGTGATCGGCATCAATCTTGGCAATTCCTGCTGCTGTAGCGTCCTTGACACCTTGAGCATCAGTTGCCTGGCTAATATTAACTTTTGCAGCAGCCGCGTCAGTATCTACCTGACCCTTTTGTGCTGCCTTAGCAATATCATCTAAGGTTACATCAGCATCGATTTCAGCCTTAACTTTATTGGCTTCAGCGTCAATTGTTGCCTGGGCATTCTTCTTTTGATCTGCTAATGAGGTGCTATTTGGTACATGGTCACTATCAATCTTGGCAATTCCTGCCGCTGTAGCATCCTTGACACCTTGGGCATTAACTGCTTGATCAATCCTGCCTTTGGCAATAACAGCATCGGCATCAACATTTCCTTTTTGAACTGCCTTGGTTGCGGTATCGAGCGTTGGATCCGCATCGATTTCGCCCTTGATCTTAGCGGCTTCGGCATCAATTGAAGCTTTCGCACTAGTCTTCTGGTCTGGCAGTGAAGTGCTATTTGGAATGTGGTCACCATCAATCTTGATAATCCCGGCTTCCTTAGCATCCTTTACGCCTTGCGCATTGGTTGCTTGATCAATATTGTTCTTGGCAACTGCTGCATCCTTATCAACTTGTCCCTTTTGAGCAGTTTTGGCAGTGTCGTCGAGCGTTGGATCCGCATCAATTTCAGCCTTAATCTTAGTAGCTTCATCATCAATTGCCTTTTGGGCATTTTTCTTTTGATCAGGTAATGACATACTGCCCGGCACATGATCGCTATCAATCTTAACGATACCAGCGTTTGTAGCATCTTTAATACTCTGCGCATCATTTGCTTGACTAATATTAGCCTTGGCAGCGGCAGCATCGACATCAACATTATTCTTTTGAATAGTCTTAGCTGCATTATCTAAAGTTGAATCATTATCAATTTCAGCCTTAATCTTTGCAGCTTCTGCATCAATGGCTGCTTGGGCATTGGTCTTTTGATCTGGCAAGGAAATACTGTTTGGAATGTGATCGCCATCAATCTTAATAATGCCCGCATCTCTTGCGTCATTTATGCCTTGTGCATCAGTTGCTTGACTAATGTTTGTCTTAGCTGCGGCAGCATCCTTATCTACCTGAGCCTTTTGAGCTGACTTAGCTGCATTATCAAGAGTTGGATCAACATCAATTTCATTCTTAATTTTAGCAGCTTCTTGGTCAATAATCGCCTGCGCTTTGGCCTTTTGACTTGCCAAACTACCATTTTGACCTGGTACATATTGAGCATCAATAGCTATTATCCCGTTATCGACTGCTACCTTAATCTCTTGTGCACTCGTTGCGTTATCAATATTTGTCTTAGCTTTCTTAGCTTCAGCATCAACATTAGCCTTCTGCTTAGCCTTCGTTTCATTGTCTAAGGTTTTATCGGCATCAATTTGTCCCTTAACCTTGGTTGCTTCATCATCAATTGCGGCTTTCGCATTAGTCTTTTGATCCGGCAGAGAAATGCTATTTGGAATGTGATCGCCATCAATCTTGATGATTCCGGCATCCTTGGCATCCTTCACACTCTGTGCATCTACAGCTTGATCGATATTAGTCTTAGCAGTTGCGGCGTCTTTATCAACATTACCCTTTTGTACAGTCTTAGCTGCTGTATCTAAAGTTGGATCCGCATCAATCTCGCCCTTGATCTTGGCTGCTTCCTGGTCAATGGCTGCTTTAGCAGAATTCTTTTGATCAGGTAAGGACACACTGTTTGGAATGTGGTCACCATCAATCTTGATGATTCCGGCATCCTTGGCATCCTTCACGCCTTGTGCATCAGTTGCTTGACTAATATTATTCTTAGCAATCGTGGCATCAGTATCAACTTGACCCTTTTGCTTATTCTTAGCGGCTGTATCTAAAGTCTCATCGGCATCAATCTCACCCTTGATCTTAGCTGCTTCGGCATCAATCGCTGCTTGCGCATTCTTCTTTTGATCTGGCAGGGAAACACTGCCTGGAATGTGGTCGCCATCAATCTTGACAATACCGGCATCTCTTGCATTATTTACGCCTTGTGCATCACTAGCTTTATTGATGTTTGCTTTAGCAATCGTGGCATCAGTATCAACTTGACCCTTTTGCTTATTCTTAGCGGCTGTATCTAAAGTTGGATCCGCGTCAATCTCACCCTTGATCTTAGCAGCTTCGGCATCAATGGCTGCTTGCGCATTGGCCTTTTGATCTGGCAAAGAAACACTACCTGGAATGTGGTCGCCATCAATCTTGATGATCCCCGCTTCCTTGGCATCCTTCACACCTTGGGCATTAGTTGCTTGAGTAATGTTTGCTTTAGCAGCGGCTGCATCCGTATCAACATTAGCTTTTTGCTTAGTCTTAGTTGCATTGTCTAGAGTTGGATCGGCATCAATCTCATTCTTGATCTTGGTAGCTTCCGCATCAATGGCTGCTATCGCATTCTTCTTCTGATCTGGTAAGGAAATATTACCCGGAATGTGATCACCGTCAATCTTGATGATCCCAGCTTCTTTGGCTTCCTTCACACCTTGGGCATTAGTTGCCTGACTAATATTAGCCTTAGCAGCAGCAGCATCCGTATCAACATTAGCTTTTTGGGTCTTCTTAGCTGCGTCATCCAGCGTTGGGTCGGCCTCAATCTCATTCTTGATCTTGGTAGCTTCCGCATCAATGGCCGCTTTAGCCGCATCCTTCTGATCTGGCAGGGAAACATTACTAGGAATATGGTCACCATCAATCTTGATGATTCCGGCTTCCTTGGCATCCTTCACGCCTTGGGCATTAGTAGCATTATTTATTGCTGTCTTGGCAGCGGCCGCATCGACATCAACGTTAGTCTTTTGTTTTGCCTTAGTAGAATCATCTAGAGTTGGATCCGCATCGATCTCACCCTTAACCTTGGTGGCTTCCGCATCAATGGCTGCTTTAGCCGCATCCTTTTGATCTGGTAGAGAAACACTACCTGGGATGTGGTCACCATCAATCTTGATAATGCCGGCATTCTTGGCATCATTAACACCTTGGGCGTTGGTTGCCTGACTAATATTATTCTTAGCAATTGCGGCATCTTTATCAACATTGCCCTTTTGAACTACTTTTTCTGCGTTATCAAGCGTTGGATCGGCTTCAATTTCGGCTTTGATTTTGGCAGCTTCCGCATCAATGGCTGCTTGGGCATTGGTCTTCTGATCTGGTAGAGAAATGTTGCCTGGGACGTGATCGCTATCAATCTTAGCGATTCCGGCATCTCTGGCATCATTAACTCCTTGAGCATCAGTTGCCTTGTTAATGTTTGCCTTGGCAATCGTTGCGTCGGTATCAACGTCACCCTTCTGCTTATTCTTAGTAGCCGTGTCTAAGGTCGCATCCGCATCAATTTCGGCCTTGATCTTAGTGGCTTCGGCGTCAATGGCTGCTTGAGCATTGGCCTTTTGCACTGGCAAGGAAACACTACCTGGAATGTGATCACCATCGATCTTAATAATCCCGGCATCCTTGGCATCATTTACCCCTTGAGCATTAGTGGCATTATTAATGTTTACTTTAGCTGCAGCGGCGTCATTATCAACATTAGCCTTTTGCTTGTTTTTAGCAGCTGTGTCTAAGGTCACATCGGCATCGATTTCATTCTTAACCTTAGTGGCTTCCGCATCAATTGCTGCATTTGCCGCCTTCTTTTGGTCTGGCAACGTCATGTTGCCCGAAACGTGGTCACCATCAATCTTGATGATGCCGGCTTCCTTAGCGTCTAGGACAGCTTGGGCATCCTTAGCGGTATTAATCGCTGCCTTCGCATCAGCCGCATCCTTGTCCACGTCACCCTTTTGCTTGGCCTTAGTAGCCGTGTCTAGCGTGACATCCGCATCAATTTCGCCTTTGACCTTAGTGGCTTCCGCATCAATCGCTGCCTTAGCGGCATCCTTTTGATCTGGCAGGGAAACACTACCTGGAATGTGGTCACCATCAATCTTGATGATCCCGGCATCCTTGGCATCCTTCACCCCTTGGGCATTAGTGGCGGCATTAATCGCTGTCTTGGCATCAGCTGCGTCCTTGTCCACGTTGGCCTTTTGCGCTGCCTTTTCTTTACTATTAAGCGTGACATCCGCATCGATATCAGCCTTAATCTTAGTGGCTTCATTCTCGATCGCCGCGATCGCATCAGCCTTCTGCACTGGCAGGGAAACATTGCCTGGAATATGGTCCGCATCAATTGCGATAATCCCCGCTTCCTTGGCATCCTTCACCCCTTGGGCATCCTTGGCATTAGTGATGTTGGTTTTGGCAGCGGCCGCATCTTTATCCACATTAGCCTTTTGTTGGTTCTTAGTGGCCGTGTCTAGCGTTGGATCGGCATCGATTTCACCCTTAACCTTAGTAGCCTCGGCATCAATCGCTGCAATCGCGTCAGTCTTCTGTACTGGCAGGGAGATACTACCTGGAATGTGGTCGCCATCAATCTTGATGATTCCCGCTTCCTTGGCATCGTTAACCCCTTGAGCATTAGTGGCGCTGTTAATGTTTGCTTTGGCAATTGCCGCATCAGTATCAACGTTAGCCTTTTGCTCATTCTTAGTCGCCGTGTCTAAGGTCACATCCGCATCAATCTCGGCCTTAACCTTAGTAGCTTCGGCATCAATCGCCGCAATCGCATTCGTCTTCTGCACTGGCAAGGAAATGCTGCCTGGAACGTGGTCACCATCAATCTTGACGATCCCTTCATCCTTGGCATCGATTACTCCTTGAGCCGTAGTTGCACTGTTGATCTTGTCTTTAGCAGCGGCCGCGTCACGATCGACATCAGCCTTTTGCTTGTTCTTAGTGGCCGTGTCTAAAGTGACATCCGCATCAATCTCGCCCTTGACCTTAGTCGCTTCGGCATCAATCGCCGCAATCGCATTTGTCTTGCGGTCAGGCAGCGAAATGTTACCTGGAACGTGGTCACCATCAATCTTGATGATCCCCGCTTCCTTGGCATTCTTGACTTGTTGAGCGTTAAGGGCATTATTAATTGCCGTCTTCGCATCCGCTGCGTCTTTGTCAACGTCACCCTTTTGTTTCTTCTTGGTGGCGTCATCTAAGGTTGAATCGGCATCGATCTCACCCTTGACCTTGGTGGCTTCGGCATCAATCGCCGCAATCGCTGCCTTCTTTTGGTCAGGCAAGGAAACACTACCTGGAATGTGGTCACCATCAATCTTAATAATCCCGGCTGCCGTTGCGTCTTTAACTGCTTGGATATTAGTGGCACTATTGATGGCTGCCTTGGCATCCGCTGCGTCTTTATCAACGTCTCCCTTTTGTTTTACCTTGGTTTCATCATCCAAAGTTTCATCGGCATCGATTTCACCCTTAATCTTAGTGGCTTCATCATCGATTTGCTTGCTGTAATCTTTCTTTTGTTGATCAAGCGCAATCCCGGCTACGTGGGCGGCGTCAATCGCTGCAATCCCATCTGCCTTAGCCTGATCAACCTGGGCTGGCAATACTGCCTTGTTGATATTATCTTTGGCAGTTGTGGCCGCCTTGTCCACATCACCCTTTTGTTTTGCCTTAGTTGCACTATCAAGCGTTGGATCCGCATCTATCTCGCCCTTAACCTTAGTCGCTTCGGCATCAATGGCCGTATTAGCGGCCTGCTTCTCTACGTCTAAGGGGTGGTATACATAGGTGATTTCATCTGTTCCGTTGGCAAATTCAAAGGCTGAACCTACTGCCACCGTCTGTCCATTCACTATCACATGGTCTAAGGCCCAGTTATTGGCATCTGGCGCTGTTGGCAACTTAATTGTTTGCCCCGTTGCTCCTTGAATTACAAATGGTGAATTAGGAACAACCTGCTTGCCATTAGTATCTACAAAAGTTGGATTAATCGTTTGCGGATTACCCTCAACATAAATCGTTACGGTTGGGTTATTATCGGATACGACCGTCGTCTTTGCCTGATTAGGGGCACTAGCTGCGTAGTGATAACCAGCTGGCACATTGTCTTCAGTATAGTACTTGTTTGTCCAGTCAATCGTGTTGCCATAGTTGGCCGGTGTCACACCACCAGCTGCTTCTGTACCGGTTTGACCTGATAGCGGTGAAGTCAGAATCCGATCTTTATGGTTAACATCAACGTATTGGTAGGTAACGTTCTGCTTAATCCCGTAGACATAAATCTTATAGGTATAAGTTGTACCTTCCATTGGGGTAAGTCCAACCGACGCCTGTCCATATGTGTCACCATTATCGTTATCGTTAGTCGGGTCTCCACCACTTTGAGCATCAGACTTAGCTCCAGAGAAGATTTGATTTCCGAGCGCCCACATGTAGTTCTTAGGCATATTCTTGACAACAATATCACTGGTAATCAGGGGCAGGTATTGACCAATGTAGGCATCTTTATCGAGCGGAACTTCTACTAGTCCACCAACATTCTTACCATTCTGGTCAACGTATTGCACATTAACCTTACCAACTGGAATCGCAATCGTCTGCAATTCACGTGTAGTTGGCGTAACAATGTTGGAAACCGCCGTGGTCCCATTTAAGTCCGTGACCGTGGCTTGGCCATTTCTAACCACCATCCTAGCGAACTTAGCTGTATTGTCTCCCGCAGTACTGTTGGTTTGTGAATTATTTCCTAACCACGTCTTAATGTTGGAGTTGTTTAAGGAAACTGTCCCTGAACCAGAAATAATCCCTGCACCAGTTGCGACTGGGTTACCATTACCATCTTGAATGGCCAGGTGCAACTGCTTGGGTGAAATAAAGGTAACACTGGACGAGTCATTAACCCGAATTACCGAATCGTTATATCTTTGGTTAATATCGAAGGTGGTGCCTGCATTGAATACTGCCTGCTGCGTTCCATAGAGCCGAATTGCATTAGGTTGGGTCGTAACAGGAGCGGACAAGTTGAAGTTTTGTCCAAACTTATACTGCGCAACCGAATTACCACCCTGCGTTCCGTTTAAGAAGTACTGGAAACCAGTCTGCGTCCACTTAACGTTGTCACCAACGGTTACCCCATTAATGTTGTTATACATCGCTGGGTAGTTAGCTGGCGTCCCGTTATAAGTATAGGCGGTGTTAGAAGAGCCATCACCCATGGTGATCTGGTTACCGTAACCAACACTGGCTTGCGGTGCCACATATGACATATAAAATTCAGAGAACCGAATATCGTTACTGGTTCTATTCATAGTCACATGCCCATTGTTGGCAAAGTCAATCATCCCAACGCCACGTGTAACCTCGTTTGAGATGTTAAAGACATTGTTGCCCGAAAAGGTAATCTTAGAACCATTAGCCATTAAAACGTGAATTGGGTTATAACCATTAGACGTACTGCTGGACAAAGTTACATTATCAATGTTTACTTTAAGCCCTGCACCATTTGATGAATATACCAGCGAGCTAGAGTCCCCGTCATTACCCGGGAACCCTTGTTGGAATTTTCCGTTAGTAATCGTCACCGTTGTCAGGTTAGAATATGGCACACCAACATAGGAGAAAGTCTGCCTATTCAAATCAATCGTATGGCCGTTACCATTAACAACTACACTGGCCCCAGCAGCACGGTTGCCAATAGTTCCCCCCGTATAACTGATGTCACTAGTAATATTAATGTAGGTTACACTAGCATCAGTCCAGGCCGCTGCTAAACTATTAAAATCCGCTACATTTACTACCTTTTGTTTATACTTATCCGGATTCGTGATTTGATCAGGGGTGGCAATATTCATCGAAGTTGGGGTTGAACCTGCTGGCTTGTCAACATCCTTGTTAAAGTCATCACGCGCGCTGTCTGGGTCAGCGCCAACCGTTACACCCTTTGAGCTATCATAACCAGCAACTCCGATGTCCCTTGGCTTAGCTTCAAGTTCCGAGTTGGCTTCATTTGAATTATTAGGCTTAGTGGCCGCATCATCTGATAAACTCGTATCCATTACGTCAGTTGGAATTTCAGCTGTGGGAATGTTAACGGAAGTGCTGGCAGGCTTTGAAGCGCTCTTCAACAAGTCAGCGGATCGACTACTCTGCTTTGTGCTAGTAGAACTCTTAGCACTAGCAGCACTTGAACTAGACTTCAAAAATGAATTGAGGCCAGAAAAAGTTGCTAAACTACCTTGAGCAGCAGCTTTCGACTTCTTAGCCTTAAGCTTCTTGGTCTTGGAGCCTGTCTTTTTAGAACGGGCTTTGGCTTTCTTAGCTTTAACTGCCTTAGTTTTGGCAGGCTTGTCTGTTTTTCTGAGCAAACTAGCTCGATCAACACCTGCTTGATAAGTAGCTGTAATATCAGCACTAGCCTTGTCCAATACTGTCTTAATACCAGCTAAATCAGTCGCCGCATTAACTTTAGCTTTAGAGTCATTAAGTAGAGCATCAACCGCTTTTATCTGTTTAGCCTTAGTAGCACTGGTTAAGTTCCGATCTCCATTGATCTTCTGCTTAGTACTAGTAGCCAACGTCTCCAAAGTGTTTAACCCAGTTTGTTTAGCTTCGCTTACTGCTTGGTCGTCAACCTTTTGTTGGACCGACTTATCAACTCCAACTTGATTGTTCTGATTATCAGTATCAGACGTTTTTACTTCTTGGGCACTTACTGAACTAGCCGATTGAGAGAGGGCTGCTCCTCCCCCTAGCATAAAAGTCAAAAGAGAATAGCTAACTAGCCAACCCTTTTTACTTTTGTGCATCTTATAGTTAGTATTTTTTATTTCTTCAATCATTTTAAATCTGTTCAAAACTTTTTCACCCTCTATATTACTTGTATTTAATATACTACTCTGATATTAAAATAATATCATAAACATTACATTCTTTCCATAAAATCTTTACATAATTAATTAGATATAAAACAATAAAATAAATATTATGTTTTTGCAATATAAAACAAACCCTAGTATAGATACAGGATCCATACGCTTTTTTACATCACGTTGCTTTTAATCAGCTAATATAAATAATATTAGTTTTTTAAACTTGGACCAAGAATATTAATTATCTTTGTATTATCCTATCCCCCTTAACGTCTTACATAGTTTTTATGACTGATAAATATCAAATTACCTGTAGTAAATAGCTGATTATTAAAACGCCAAGTGCCAAAACATGTTCTTACAAAAACTTCTCACAGATAACCTTCAAAAAACTTTTTAGAGTCATACTAATCAACTCGCTATTTAACTAAAAATGACAATTAGTCCTACTCAGGTTTCTTTTAGCACTTTTAAGCATACAAAAAACACCAGCTTATTGCTGATGCTTTTGTATTACCTTGCACATAAGTGTAAGACCTTTGGGACATAATCCCAATATAATTAACGCTTACTAAATTGTGAAGCTTTACGAGCCTTCTTCAAACCAGGCTTCTTACGCTCAACCATTCTTGGGTCACGAGTTAAGAATCCAGCCTTCTTCAGTGGACCACGAAAATCTGGATCAATTTCCAACAGGGCACGTGCAATGCCAAGACGAATCGCTCCAGCCTGACCTGCAAAGCCACCACCATTAACATTAACTTTAACATCATACTGATTTTCAGTTTCAGTCAAAGTCAATGGTTGTTTCAAATCCTTAACTAAGTTAGGGAATGGAATGTATTGATCTACATCCTTGCTGTTAACCGTAATTTTTCCACTGCCTGGTACTAAACGGACACGCGCAACCGAATTTTTACGCCGACCAGTACCTGCATATGCAACTTGTTGTGCCATTATTTAACCTCCTAGATCAACTTGTTAATGTCTAAATTTTCGGGTTTTTGTGCTTCATGCTTATGATCAGCATCTGCATAAACATGCATCTTCAAAAATTCTTGGTGACCAAGAGTATTCTTTGGAAGCATTCCCTTAACTGACAATTCAACCAATCTAACTGGGTTGTTAGCAAGTAATTTACCAGCTGGCGTAGCCTTGATTCCGCCAAGAGTACCAGAGTGGTGGTAGTAAATCTTGTCGGTAGCCTTTTTACCAGTTAACTTAACTTTACCAGCGTTAATAACAATCACATTATCACCGGTGTCAACATTTGGGGTGTATTGAGGCTTGTTTTTGCCCCTTAAAATAGTTGCTACTGCGGTAGACAGACGACCCAAAGGCACATCTGTTGCGTCAATAACATACCATTTACGGTTAATTTCATTAGGTTTTGCTAACTGTGTAGTACGCAATTTAATTTCCTCCGTTTATACGTTGCTTGTAACAATAAGATTCCGGGGCTTATCGTGGACAAACATACTTATCTAGGATACGTCGTTTTTGATTGATTGTCAACATTATTCAAGATCTTGACGATATTTTTGGGGGATTTCACCATAAAAAACATGGTATAGAAATAAGCCGCTAGCTTGCGCCGTCTCCCTTACCTGCTCGCGGTCACACGCGGCAATTACCCGGGGAATATCATCTCGCGGGCGCTTCCCATTACCAATTTCAAGCAACATTGCAACCAGAATACGGACCATGTTATACAAAAAGCCTGAGCAAATAAAATCAAAAATCAACTCATTAGCTGTATCGTCTTTTTTTACGTTGACGTAGTACATTGTCCGCACTTTGTTTTTGATCTGACCGCCACTAGCGGTGAAACTGGTAAAGTCATGTGTGCCCACCAGGTCGCGCGCCGCAATCTGCATCTTAACTAGGTCTACTGGGTAAGGATAATGCCCGCTATAAAAACGTTTAAACGGATCAACAAAGTGATCAAGACTTACGCGGTAGCGATACCACTTTCCCTTAGCGTTATAACGCACATGGAAGGATTCATCTACAATCTCACTTTGCCTAAAAGCAATATCTAGTGGCATGATCGAATTAAGCGCAAAAAGCATTCGTTCTGGAGGGATTTTTGCGCCCGGATAATCAAAGTGAATAACCTGCCCCAAAGCATGTACACCAGCATCGGTACGCCCAGATCCTTCGACCAGAACAACTTTCCCCTTAGTCATCTTAGTCAGTGCTGCCTCAATTGTTCCCTGAACCGTTCGTTGTCCTGGCTGGGACTGAAAGCCATGAAAAAGATGACCGTCATACGCAAGGGTCATTTTATATCTTGTCGTCATTAGTGTGTCCTAAAAATAAGTAATAAAGCGATTAAAGCCAAAAAGTAACCCAAGTTGCACAAATCGTAAACAGACCAGTGCAATACACGAAACTTTGTCCTACCCTGGCCACCCTTGTAACCACGTGATTCCATTGCTGTAGAAAGGTCAACTGCAGTTTGTAGTGAGTTGATAAACAGGGGAACCAGAAGCGGTGTGATTGCTTTGGCACGCTTAATTAAACCACCACTATTGAAGTCTGCACCACGTGATCGTTGCGCATTCATGATTTTAAAGGTCTGGTCAAACAAAGTCGGAACAAAGCGCAGAGCGATCGACATCACCAAGGCAATTTGATCAACCGGAACTCTAACCAGCCTTAGCGGTGCCAATAACCACTCAATAGCGTCGGCAATTTCTAACGGCATCGTGGTAACCGTCATAACGGTTGAAATCAAAATAATAACGGTAAAACGAATAAAGATAAAAATTGCATTGGTGATCCCATAACTTGAAATGGCAAAAATCGTCCACTGCCAGTATACTTTTCCGCCGACAGTAAAGAACAGCTGCAAAAAAGAGGTGAAGAGAATTAACCAAATTAAGGGCTTAATCCCATTCCAAAAAACCTTAGGCTTTAACTTAGTAGCGGCCACAGCAAGCAGGCTGAATAGTGTAATAATCACATAGGTCAACGGATTATTAGCCAAAAAAATCAGCAAAATAAAAAAAATCGTTGCCAGTAACTTGCCCCGCGGATCCATCTTGTAGACTAAGGAATTCCCAGCAACATAGCGACCAATTAAAATTTTACTCACAAGTTATCACCCCTTTAGATTTTGTTCAATTCCTTGAACCAATTCTTTAACCGTTAATGGCGGATTAGCAAAGGTAAAACCCGGTAGTTGTCCAGCTAGTAAAGAAGCTTGTGGCTGATTCAAATGATGATTGTGTAACCAAGACTGATCACGGAAAATTTCAACTGGAGTGGCATGCTTAATTAGTTTACCTTGCTCCATCACCAAAACATCTTCTGCATAGTTCGCCACATCGTCCATATTATGGGTAACTAAAATAACCGTATGTCCTTCTTTTTGATAGTCAGCAAACAAGTGCATCATTTGTTTGCGTGCCGCTGGATCCAGTCCGGCAGTTGGTTCATCTAAACAAAGAATACTAGGTTCATAGGCCAAAACTCCAGCAATTGCCACTCGGCGCATCTGCCCGCCAGACAATTCAAACGGTGACCGAGTTGCGATAGCAGCAGGTAACCCAACTCGCTTAAGCCAAATCTGAGCACGCTTTTTGGCCTCTTCGTCATCAAAACCAAAATTTTTAGGACCGAAAGCTATATCATCTAGCACCGTATTTTCAAATAATTGTGCTTCTGGAAATTGAAAGACTAAACTTACCTGCTTGCGTAGCTCCTTTAAGCCTTTATTGGTTGTTTCAGGCGTAATTTTAGTCCCCGCAATTTCAATTTGACCTGTACTCGGTTTAAGCAAGGCATTAAAGTGCTGCATTAGCGTCGACTTACCACTGCCCGTATGGCCAATAATAGCTGTAAAGGAACCATCTTGCAGTTCAAAACTGACATTATCTAGACCCTTTTTCTCAAGTGGAGAATCAGCGGCATAAAGATAACTTACCTGTTCGAATTTAATTGACATAAAAACTTGATCAACTCTTTTTCTGAATTAACAATCGGCGGAATGGGGACGCCAGCAGTTACCAGGGCAGCTTTAACTTGGGTAAAAAACGGAACGTCCAAGCCTAACTCCTTAAGTAATTTGGTTTGAGTAAAGATTTCTGTTGTCCTGCCTTGGGTGATTAGTTGTCCATCATTCATTACTAGTACTTGATCAGCTAAATTAGCTTCGTCAATATCATGCGTAATCGAAATGACGGTAAGGTCATACTCTTCCTTCATCTCTCGAACTATGCCCAAAATCTGATCCCGACCCTCTGGGTCGAGCATTGCAGTAGCCTCATCCAAAACAATTATTTGCGGCCTGATGGCCAGTATTCCCGCAATAGCGACCCGTTGCTTCTGTCCGCCCGAAAGGCTAGCTGGCTCAGCATTGGTATAATCAGTCATGCCCACTGCTGCTATTGCCGCTGGCACCAGCTTAACCATTTCAGACCGTGGTACCCCGCGGTTTTCCAACCCAAAGGCGACGTCATCAGCAACCGTAGCACCAACAAACTGGTTATCGGGATTTTGAAAAACCACGCCAATCTTATCACGGATATTCCAGACAGTATCATCGTTCAGCACAGTGCCATCGATTTCGATCTTTGCTTTGCTTGTCTCATCTGGAACCAGTAAGCCATTAAGTAGCCTAATAATCGTCGACTTGCCACTTCCATTATGTCCGATAATAGAGGTCCAAGAGCCATGTTCAATATCAAAACTAAGATTGTCAATCGCTGGCGTCTTTGCTTCTGGATAGGTAAAACTCACGTTGCGAATTTTTATAATCTGATCTGCCATACTATCACCATCCTAAACAGTCTGACTCAATTGTACCAAAAAAAGGCAAAAAAAATCACCCATGAAGAGGGATAATGAATAATTATCTAAGCTAGACTAAACTTTCGTCATCATCTTAGCGCTTATTCTCACTTTCATGGATAATTCTTAATAGCTATTAAGTTGGGTTATTCGATATTAAACTAATTCAAGAATAACCATTGGAGCTGCATCACCTTTACGGGCATTTGCCAGCTTCATAATTCTAGTGTAACCACCATTACGGTCTTTGTAACGCGGTGCAACATCAATAAAAAGTTTTTGCAATGCAGACTTAACTACAACTGCGTCATCTTCTTCGTGAATATCAGCGATTTCATTGCGTACATAAGCAGCGGCTTTTCTTCTAGCAGCTAAATCTCCACGCTTACCTAAAGTAATCATTCTTTCGGCAGTTTTGCGTACTTCTTTAGCGCGTGTTTCAGTAGTAACAATGCGTTCCTTCATGATCAATTGAGTGGTCATTTCTCTCAGCATTGCTTTTCTGTGCGCACTATCGCGACCTAATTTACGGTATGCCATCAGTTTACCTCCTTTTATTTTTGTTAATCTTCTTGACGAAGTGAAAGTCCCAAGTCAGCTAATTTGTTCTTAACTTCTTCTAATGATTTTCGGCCCAAGTTACGTACCCGCATCATATCAGCTTCAGTCTTATCAGTTAACTCCTGCAAAGTATTAATGCCAGCCCGTTTGAGGCAGTTGTATGAACGAACAGACAAATCAAGCTCTTCAATCGTCATTTCGAGCTTCTTCTCGGCTGTATCGTCTTCTTTTTCAACCATCACATCACTGAACTTGGCATTTGCATCAGCAGTTTCAAACACTTTGAAGTGCTCTACCAAAATTTTAGCAGCAAAACTAAGGGCGTCATTAGGTTTGATTGAACCATCTGTCCAAATCTCTAAAGTGAGTTTGTCAAAGTCGTCTCTTTTACCAACACGAGTTGACTCAACTTGATAATTCACCTTTTTGATCGGTGAAAAAAGTGAATCGACCGGAATAACACCAATCGGCATATCCTCACTCTTGTTGTCACCCGCAGCAACATAACCACGGCCGTTCTTAACCGCAATCTGCATGTGCAAGTGGCCGCCGTCAGCAATAGTACATATATATTGGTCGGGGTTCAAAACCTGAATATCGGCATCTGCTTTAAGGTCATCGGCTGTAACAGTCGCCGGGCCTTCCACATCAACTTCAATCGTCTTTTGTTCATCTGAAAAAGACTTTAATTCAAGCTTTTTCAAGTTTAAGATCATCTTGGCGACGTCTTCTCTCACGCCTGGAACGGTTGAAAATTCGTGCAAAACATCATCAATCTGAACATAGACGAGTCCTGTGCCTGGGATAGATGTAAGTAAAACTCTACGTAATGAATTACCTAAAGTAGTACCAAAGCCTCGTTCAAGTGGTTCAATAACAAATTTACCATAAGACTTTTCTTGGTCTACTACGGTAATATTTGGTTTTTCAAATTCAATCATTACTTGGCCCCTTTCAAAACGTAACGTCCTTCTTTGAGAACAAAATTAAACACGACGACGTTTTGGTGGCCTAGAACCGTTGTGAGGAACTGGAGTAACATCACGAATTGCAGTGATTTCAAGTCCTGTAGCTTGAAGTGCTCTGATTGCAGATTCACGACCAGAACCAGGGCCTTTAACAGAAACTTCAACATGTTTCATGCCTTGATCCATGGCGCTCTTAGCTGCTGCTTCGGCTGCCATTTGGGCTGCAAATGGGGTAGACTTACGACTACCTTTAAAGCCTAATGCACCGGCTGAAGACCAAGCAATTGCATTGCCTTGAACGTCAGTAATCATGATTAAAGTATTATTAAACGTAGAGTGGATGTGCGCAACGCCTTTTTCAACGTGCTTCTTCACACGACGCTTGCGTGCTGTTTTCGGCATCAATAAACCTCCTTATAATTTTTATTTATTTTTTCTTACTACCCTTACGAGTGCGGGCATTATTTTTGGTATTTTGTCCGCGAACTGGGAGTCCACGGCGGTGACGCATACCACGGTATGAGCCAATGTCAATCAACCGTTTAATGTTCATGCTAACTTGACGACGCAAGTCACCTTCAACACGGTATTTATCAACTTCTGTACGCAGCTTCTCTTGATCATCTGGAGTCAAATCTTTTGACCGGATGTCTTCAGAAACACCAGCATCCGCACAAATCTTCTGTGCTGTTGGTTCACCAATACCATAAATATATGTTAATGCAACAACTATTCTTTTATCTCTTGGTAAGTCAACACCAGCAATACGTGCCATAAATTGCACCTCCTATTTATTTTAACCTTGACGCTGCTTGTGCTTTGGATTTGCAGGGCAAATAACCATTACACGACCATGTCTTTTAATAATCTTACAATGTTCACACATTGGTTTAACAGATGGTCTAACCTTCATGTTTCCCTCCGTTATTACTTTATATACCGATAAGTAATTCTACCTTTTGTTAAATCATAAGGAGAAAGTTCAACAGTAACCCGGTCTCCAGGTAAAATACGAATATAGTGCATTCTAATCTTACCGGAAACGTGTGCTAAAATCTCCGCTCCATTTTCCAATTCAACTTTAAACATAGCATTAGGTAAGGTATCAATAACCTTACCCTTTACCTCAATGACATCATCTTTTGCCAAAGTCGTTCCTCCGCCTTTAAACAGTCATACTTTGAAATTATAACACGGATAAGTAAATATACCAATATTACTTATTGCTTAACACCGCATCAACACTCTCAAAGACCTCTTCGGGATTTCGTTCACCATTAACAACAGTCAACAAACCATGTGCCTGGTAATAATCTTTCAAAGGTGTATTCATCTTTTCGTTGACTTCTAAACGATTCTTGACAACTTCTGGCTTGTCATCTTCACGTTGGTAAAAATCATGGCTGCCACAACGATCGCAAGTGCCCTCAACCTTGGGCATCTTAGTCAACTTGTTGTAGGTGGCACCACAGTTTTTACACATAAAGCGGGCTGATAAGCGCTTGACTAAGGTTTCTTCCTTAACTTCAAGCGAGATTACGCTAGTCAAAGGCTTGTTTAACTTTTTGGTGATATCTTCCAAAAGTTCAGCTTGAACAATCGTCCGCGGAAAGCCATCTAAAATATAGCCTTTCTCAATATCAGGTTGCCCTAAACGCTCTTCAACCAACCTAGCAGTAACCTCGTCTGGTACCAAATCACCCTTGTCAATATAACTTTTGGCTTCAAGTCCAACCTTGGTCTTATTCGCCATTGCTTCTCTAAACATATCCCCAGTTGAGATATGAGTTAGCTGATATTTATCAACAATTTGCTCTGATACTGTACCCTTACCAGCTCCTGGCAATCCTAAAAGAAATAAGTTAATCATTAATCCGTCCCTATCTGATGAATCCTACATACTCTCGCTTCATTAATAATCCATTAATTTGACGAGATAACTCCAAGACAACTCCAATTACAATCAATAGACTAGTTCCTCCTAGTCCGATTGAACTAGGTAAATCCCAGAAATTAGTTGCAAGCTGGGGCAACAGTGCCACCAAGCCTAAGAAGACTGAACCAACAGTTGACAATCTAATTAACAACTTTGAAACATAATTTTGTGTATCTTTTCCTGGCCAAACGCTTGGAATATAAGCTCCTTGCTTTTGTAAGTTCTTAGCTAGCTTTTCAGGATTAACCTGAACAAAAGCATAGAAGAACGTAAAGAGCACGATCAGAATTGTATAAATAATCACCCCAGGGGTAGTTTGCATACTGAAGATATTGGTCATCACCTTGTACCATTCCTGATCGCCTTGCGTTCTTTGGAAGGCCATTAGAATAGTTGCTGGCGTGATAATAAACGAACTAGCAAAAATAACTGGAATAACACCAGAAACATTAACCTTTAGCGGCAAAAAGCTTTCTGATCCACTAATAGTTGCCCGTCTGGTATATTGGATTGGAATGCGGCGATCTGCCTGTTCAACCCAAGTAACGATCTGCGTTACGATTAGGATTGCAATGATAATCGCGATGAAGAACAAAATACCTTGCCAGCGATCACTCGCACTGTTGTTGATAATTTCATCTTTGTATAGCTGCCATAGTCCGCGAGGGAGTCTGGCAATAATTCCGGCAAAAATGATTACCGAAACTCCATTACCAAGACCCTTATCGGTGATTTCATCACCGAGCCAGGTCAATACCATTGTTCCTGCTGTCATAATGATAGCAATTTCTGCGTAGGTCTGCGGCGTTTGCGTTTTTACTAATCCCATCTGGGTTAACGCATTGAAACCTAGCGTAATACCAATACTTTGAAAGAAAGCCACTGCTAACGAGAGCCATCTAGTTACTTGATTGGTCTTACGGCGACCAACTTCACCTTGCTTGCCCCACTCTACTAAGGTTGGAACAATATCCATTTGCAACAATTGAATAACAATTTGCGCCGTAATATAGGGGGAAACACCTAGTGAAAAGATTGAATAATTATCTAGTCCACCACCGGAAACAGTATCCAACATTGGAACTAAGCCCGTTTGTGCAACTTGAGTAATCGCCTTTGCATTTACACCCGGAACAGTAATATTAGCTCCAATGCGGTAAATTAATAGAATAAGGAGGGTAAAATAAATTTTATTCCTAATCTCTTTATCCTTAAAGGCGTTCTTCAAGGTCGAAAACATTAGATCACCTCAATAGATCCGCCTGCAGCTTCAACTGCTTTTTGTGCAGCGGCGGAAACTTTGTTAACCTTTACGTTTAACTTAACTTTTAAATCACCCTTAGCGAGTAACTTAACGCCTGCTAATTCCTTCTTAACCAAGCCTTTTTCTTTCAGACTAGTAACAGTTACTTCGCTGCCATCTGCAAACTTGTTTAAGTCGTCTAAATTAATAATTGCGTATTCTTTACGGTTAATGTTATTGAAACCTCGCTTAGGCATAGTTCTGAACAGTGGCATCTGTCCACCTTCAAAACCTAAACGAGTATGTCCGCCTTGACGGGATAATTGTCCCTTTTGTCCACGACCGGAAGTCTTTCCGTGACCACTTGAAGTACCGCGACCAACGCGTTTTCTAGTACCACGTGAACCTTCAGCAGCATGTAATTCATTCAGCTTCATTAATTCAGCACCTCCTCTTTTATTTGTTAATCTCTTCAACCGAGATTAAGTGAGCAACTTTTAACAATGCACCACGAATGGAGGCATTGTCTGGTAGAGTAGCTGTACTGTTAATTCTACCAAGGCCAAGAGCCTTAACAATTTTCTTTTGGTCAGGTAGACGGTGCGCAGCACTTCTAATTAAAGTAACTTTTAATTCAGTCATTTATCTAGTCTCCCTAATCTAAACTTGCGTGACGAAGCTTTTCAACATCTTCACTAGTTCTAAGCTTCTTTAAACCATCAATTGTTGCACGAACAACATTAATTGGTGTATTTGATCCAAGTGACTTAGAAGTAACATCAGCGATACCGGCCATATCCATAACGATACGAACGGCACCACCGGCAGCAACTCCAGAACCAGCTGGAGCTGGCTTAATCAAAATGCTACCTGAACCGTAGTGGCCAATCACTTCGTGCGGAATGGTTGTACCAACCTTAGGAACAGTGATCATGTTCTTCTTACCAGCTTCGACGGCCTTACGGATTGCTTCTGGAACTTCTTGAGCTTTACCAGTACCAAAGCCTACACGACCTTTTTTGTCGCCCACGATTACTAGGGCAGCAAATCTCATTCGTTGACCACCCTTGACAACCTTGGTGACACGATTAATTGCTACTAACTGATCTTCGATGTCGTCTTTGTTTCTGCGATTATTACGAGAATCGTTGCGGTTTGCCATGTATTTTCTCCTTTCCTAGAAATCTAACCCGTTTTCACGCGCGGCGTCTGCCAAAGCTGAAATACGGCCGTGGTATAGATAACCACTTCTGTCGAAAACGACATTTGATATTTTCTTTGCCTTTGCTGCAGCGGCAATTGCCTTACCAACAGCTTGAGCTTGTTCGACCTTAGTTGATCCCTTAACAGAGTCATCCAAAGTTGAGGCACTTGCTAGCGTTACACCCGCTACGTCATCAATTAATTGAGCGTAGATGTTTTTGTTTGAACGAAAAACGCTTAAGCGTGGGCGCTCAGCAGTACCAGAAATTTTGCTACGAATACGTTTATGACGCTTTAAGCGTAATTTATTCTTATCTGGTTTTGAAATCACAATTTCACCTCAAAATTTATTTATTACTTACCTGTCTTACCTTCCTTACGACGTACGTATTCATCAGTATAGCGAATACCTTTACCCTTATATGGTTCAGGTGGACGTACATCGCGGATTTCAGCAGCAAATTGTCCAACATTTTGCTTAGAAATCCCTTCTACTTCAATTTCAGTAGCTGAAGTAGCTTTAACAGAAACACCTTCTGGTGCAGTCAATTCGACTGGGTGTGAGTAGCCAACGTTCAGAGTTAACTTGCTACCTTGTGCTGCTGCACGGTAACCAACCCCAATTAACTTCAAAGTCTTCTTGTAGCCATTAACTACACCTTCAACCATTGACGCTAAGTTTGCACGTTCCGTACCGTGAAGTGCTTTATCACTTTCACTCGAACGAGCAAAGTTAATCTTACCATCTTCTTGCTTAAAGGTAATTTTTGGATCAAAGTATCTAGTTAATTCACCCTTTGGTCCCTTGACAGTAATGTCGTTACCCTTTTTGGTAACAGTGACATTATCTGGGACTTCAATTGTTTTTAAACCTATCCGGCTCATTGATTATGCTCCTTTCTGTCAGAATTACCAAACGTAAGCAACAACTTCGCCGCCAACGTCTTTTTGTCTAGCTTCCTTGTCGGTAATCACACCAGCAGAAGTAGAAACGATGGCAATACCCAAGCCGTTAAGAACTTTAGGTAAATTTTCAGCGCCCACGTAATTTCTCAGACCTGGCTTTGAAATACGCTTCAAGCCTGAAATGACCCGTTCTCCGTCTGGACCATATTTCAAGAAAATCTTGATAATGCCCTGTTTGTTGTCATCAGTAACTTCGTAATCACGGATGAAGCCTTCGCGTTTCAAAATTTCCGAAATAGATTTTTTTATATTTGATGCAGGAATTTCAACAGAACTATGCTTTGCCATATTGGCATTTCTAATTCTAGTCAAGTAATCTGCGATCGGATCTGTCATGACCATTTATGCTATCCTCCTAACCGTATTACCAACTGGCCTTTTTAAGACCTGGGATTTGACCCTTGTGAGCTAAATCTTTCAGACAAATACGGCATAAGCCAAATTTACGGTAAACGGAGTGTGGACGACCACATCTCTCGCAACGAGTATATTCACGTGAAGAAAATTTAGCAGGACGATGATTTCTAATTTTTTGTGATGTTTTAGCCATTAATGTCCTCCATTATTTTGCAAACGGCATACCAAATTGACTTAAAAGCGCTTGTGCTTCTTCATCAGTATTGGCAGTAGTAACGATAACAACGTCTAAACCTCTTGTCCGATTGACTTTATCAAAGTCAATTTCCGGAAAAATCAATTGTTCCTTAATGCCTAAAGTATAGTTACCACGACCGTCAAACGAACGGCTTGAAACACCGCGGAAGTCACGAACACGAGGAAGTGAAACATTGACTAACTTGTACAAGAAATCATACATTCTATCTCCTCTAAGGGTTACCTTAGCACCGATAGACATACCCTCACGCAAGCGGAAGTTAGCGATTGACTTCTTAGCCTTCGTAACCAGTGGTTTTTGACCGGAAATTAGGGTTAATTCTGCCACTGCTTCGTCCAAATTCTTGGCATTAGCAACAGCGTCACCGACACCCATGTTCAAAACAATTTTTTCAATTTTAGGTACTTGCATTACAGACTTGTATTCAAACTTATCTTGCAGTGCAGGAACAATTTTTTCTTTATATTCTTGAGCTAAATAATTTGCCATTTGTGTCCTCCCTTCTATTTCTTATTCTTTGTTTCTTCTTTTTTGCTTTCAGACTTGGCAATAACCTTTACATTTGAAGCGTGAATTGAACCATTTGATTCAACAACACCACCATTTGCATTAGTTTGTGAAGGTTTTTCATGTTTCTTAATTGTATTAACACCCTTAACAACCACCCGGTTCTTCTTGGTGTTAACTGAAACAACAATCCCTTCTTTGCCTTTGTCTTTTCCAGCAATAACCTTTACTTTGTCACCAGTTTTAACAAACATCAGTGCACCTCACTTATAAGACTTCAGGAGCAAGAGAGACGATCTTCATAAAGTCGTGCTCACGCAACTCACGTGCAACAGGCCCAAAGATACGAGTACCACGAGGGCTTTTATCTTCATTAACAACTACGCCGGCGTTCTCATCAAATTTGATGTATGAACCATCTTCGCGGCGTGCGCCTGATTTTGTTCTAACAATGACAGCTTTGACAACGTCACCTTTTTTGACAACGCCACCTGGTGTTGCTTGTTTGACAGTTGCTACTACGATGTCACCAATGTTACCGGTCTTACGCTTTGATCCACCTAAGACCCTAATAACTAAAAGTTCTCTGGCACCTGAGTTATCAGCAACCTTCAAACGGGATTCATTTTGAATCACTGTATAATCCTCCCCTCACTAAATCCGCAAGTTAAACAGATTTCTTGACAATTTCAACTAAACGAAAGCGCTTTGTACGAGATAATGGACGAGTTTCCATGATACGAACAGTATCGCCAACTTTAGCTTCATTATTTTCGTCTTGTGCGTAGTATTTTTTCGAATATTTGATACGCTTCTTGTATACAGGGTGATTCTTGTAAGTATCAACAACAACTGTAATTGTCTTGTCGTTCTTATCAGAAATTACGCGACCTTGATATACGTGACGATGATTTCTTTCGATTGATTCGCTCAAGTTAATAACTCCCTTCCACTAATCGTTTTTCAATGCTTGTTCGCTAAGAATTGTCTTAATTCTAGCAATATTTTTGCGGACTTTGCTTAGGCGAGCGGTATTTTCTAATTGACCCGTTGCTTGTTGGAAACGCAAGTTAAAGAGTTCTTCTTTGTATTGCTTTTCCTTGTCTAACATTTGATCAGTGGTTAATGCTCTGATTTCCTTAGCCTTCATTAGAATCGCCACCTACTTCCGAACTTTTAATCACAAACTTACATTTGATTGGTAACTTAGTTGAAGCAAGACGAAGTGCTTCACGCGCAACTTCTTCGCTGACGCCACCAATTTCAAACATAACTTTTTCTCTTTTTACTACGGCTACCCAACCTGCTGGTGCACCCTTACCAGAACCCATACGCACACCGACACCTTTGGCAGTGTATGATTTTTGTGGGAAAATTCTGATCCAAACTTTACCGCCACGCTTCATGTAACGTGTCATCGCAACACGGGCAGCTTCGATTTGTTGAGAAGTGATCCAGTGAGATTCGAGGGCTTGTAAGCCAAATTCACCAAAGACAACGGTTTTACCGCCTTTGGCAGCACCACGCATCTTTCCACGAAATTCGCGACGGTGTTTTACTCGCTTTGGTACTAGAGGCATTATTTGTTTCCTCCCTTCACTTGTTCAGGCTTCTTACTCTTGGAAGGTAAGACTTCACCCCGGTTGATCCATACTTGAACACCAATTTCACCGTAAGTGGTGTAGGCATTTACCCAAGCATAATCAATATCCGCTCTTAAAGTTTGTAGTGGTACTCGTCCTTCGGTGTGCCACTCTCTTCTTGCCATGTCGGCACCGTTCAAACGACCAGAGGTTTGTACTCTGATTCCCTTGGCACCAGCACGCATTGATCTCTGTGTAACTTGTCTAATTGCCCGTCTAAAAGCAATACGAGCTTCAAGTTGACTGGCAATGCTTTCAGCTACTAGCTTAGCATCGAGATCCGGTTTCTTGATTTCAACAATATTAACGTGAACCTGCTTGTTAGTCAAAGCATTCAATTTGCTTCTTAAAGTTTCAACTTCAGAACCGCCTTTACCAATTACCATACCTGGTTTTGAGGTATTGATTGATACGTTAATTCTGTTTGCTGCACGCTCAATTTCAACAGTAGAAACAGAGGCATCCTTTAACGTTTTGGAAATGAAATTTCTGATTTTCAAATCTTCGTTTAAGGTTTCTTTATATCCTCTGTCAGCATACCATTTGGATTCCCAATCACGAATCACGCCGAGACGAAAACCGTTTGGGTTAATCTTTTGACCCATCAATATACCTCCCTTAATCGTTCTTTTCTGAAACAACTACAACTACATGACTAGTTCTCTTGTTAATCGGAGAAGCCATTCCTTTGGCACGTGGCCGAAATCTCTTTAGTGTGGCACCTTCATTAACGTATGCTTCTGATACGTACAGGTTTGCACTTTCAAGATCGTAGTTGTGTTCTGCGTTAGCAATAGCTGAACGCAGAACCTTTTCAACGATTGGGGAAGCAGCTCTAGGCGTAAATTGCAAGATTGCCAATGCTTCAGCAACGTCTTTGCCACGAATCAAGTCGACGACTAGGCGCGCTTTTCTTGCAGCAATCCGAACAGTTCTTGCTTCAGCCCTAGCTGAACTAATTTGTTCTGCCATTTAAGTGTTTCTCCTTCCTCTATTTTGCAGTAGCCTTATCAGCTGATGTCTTGTGTCCACGGAATGTTCTCGTTGGAACAAATTCACCTAACTTATGGCCAACCATGTCTTCAGTCACATAAACCGGGACATGTTTTCTACCATCGTAAACAGCTATAGTCAATCCAACGAAGGAAGGGAAAATAGTTGAACGACGAGACCAAGTCTTAATAACTTGCTTTTTCTCTGTGTCAGCTTGTGCATCAACTTTCTTTAACAATGATGCATCTGCAAAAGGCCCTTTTTTAATACTACGGCTCATTAATTAACCCTCCTTCTATTACTTGCTGCCCTTACGGTGACGAATAATTAACTTCTCACTAGCTTGCTTCTTGTTTCTGGTCTTAACACCACGAGCCTTCTTGCCCCATGGCGTCATTGGTTGCGGACGACCAACTGGGGCCTTACCTTCACCACCACCATGTGGGTGATCGTTAGGGTTCATAACCGAACCACGAGATTGTGGACGTCTGCCTAACCAACGGCTACGACCAGCCTTACCTAACTGAATCAGTGAGTGCTGCTCGTTGCCAACGACTCCAATAGTTGCCCGGCAAACTGACAAGATCTTACGAACTTCGCCACTTTGCAGTCTAACCAAGGTGTATTTACCATCATTACCCAAGAGCTGGGCACTAGTACCGGCACTTCTAACGAGTTGACCACCCTTACCTGGTCTCATTTCAATGTTGTGAATTGAGGTACCAGTAGGAATATCCTTTAATGGTAGCGCGTTACCTGGCTTGATATCAGCATCTGAACCAGATTCAACAATGTCGCCTACCTTTAGTCCCTTAGGAGCTAAGATGTAAGCCTTAATACCATCGGTGTAGTGCAGTAATGCAATGTTAGCTGTTCTGTTAGGATCATATTCGATTGCCTTAACAACTGCTTTAACCTCGTCCTTATTACGTTTAAAATCGATGATACGGTATTTCTGCTTGTGACCACCGCCACGGTGTCTACTAGTAATATGACCATATGAATTACGACCTGCAGTATGTGATTGTGATTCAAGCAAGGTACGTTCTGGCTTGCTCTTAGTAATCTCAGCAAAGTCGGAAGAAGTCATATTACGGCGACCGTTGGTGGTTGGCTTATAAACTTTAATAGCCAATTGACTGACCTCCTATTACTTACTTTCTTCGTTGTTTTCATCTTTAAAAATCTTGATGTCGTTTGAATCGTTAGTCAAAGTAACAATTGCCTTACGGCTACGAGCAGTCTTACCAAAGTAACGACCAACCCGCTTGTCTTTACCGCGAACATTCATAATGTTAACTTTCTTAACTTTAACATCAAAAATTTCTTCAACAGCATCGCGAACTTGCGTCTTGGTTGCGGTTAAAAGCACGTTGAAAGTGTACTTCTTATCATCCATTAAGTTCGTTGACTTTTCAGTAATGACAGGTCTTAAAATGATATCATGTGCACTCATTTCTCCGCAGCCCCCTCAACATTCTTTTCAATCACTTCAATAGCATCCTTAGTTAAGATCAACTTGTCGAAATTGACAACATCTTCAACATTCAAACCATTGATCGTAATTACCTTCACGTTTGGCAGGTTCTTAGCTGACAGTTGAACATTTTTGTCCTCTGAAACAACCAATACTTTGCCTTCAACTTTTAAGCCGTCTAAGATTGACTTGAATTCTTTAGTTTTAGGAGCTGACATAGTCAACTGGTCTAAAACAATTAAGTTTTCATCAATCAGCTTTTGGGAAAGAACTGACTTGATAGCCAAGCGACGTTGCTTTCTTGGCATTGAGTACGCGTAAGAACGTGGAGTTGGTCCAAAGACTACACCACCGCCGCGCCATTGTGGCGATCTGATGGAGCCTTGACGAGCACGACCGGTACCCTTTTGCTTCCATGGTTTCTTACCACCACCACGAACAGCAGATCTATTTTTAACCTTTGAGGTACCTTGACGCCTGCCAGCTCTTTGTCTGATGATTGCATCGAAGACGACGCTTTCGTTTGGTTCAATCCCAAATACTTCATCCTTCAAAGTAACCTTACCAGCATCTTTACCTTGTTGATCGATAACTTTTAAATTAGCCATTCTAGTCCTCCTTCCTATTTATTACTCTTAACAGCAGTTTTAACAGTAATTAATGAGTTCTTCGCACCTGGAACATTGCCCTTAATTAGCAATACGTTCTTATCAGCGACAACTTTCTCAATTACTAGATTTTCAATGGTAACTTTCTTCGTCCCCATGTGCCCTGGCAAACGCTTGCCCTTTGGTACACGGTTGATAATAGAACCCATTGAACCAGGAATTCTGTGGTATCTAGAACCGTGAGTTTCTGGTCCACGTGATTGGCCCCAACGCTTAATGTTACCTTGGTATCCATGACCTCTTGTAATTCCAGTAACGTCAACTACGTCACCTTCCTTAAATGTGTCCACAGTAATTTCTGAGCCGACTTCGTAGTCCTTAAGCTCAACTCCGCGGATTTCACGTATGAAGCGCTTAGGCGACGTCTTTGCTTTTTCAGCATGACCTTTTTCTGGTTTGTTGCTCAAAACTTCACGCTTGTCTTGGTATCCTACCTGAATTGCTTCGTAGCCGTCTGATTCAACAGTCTTAACTTGCATAACAACGTTAGGCGCTGCTTCAACAACAGTTACGGGCACAAGGATACCATCTTTGGTGAAGACTTGAGTCATACCGACTTTTCTTCCTAAGATTCCTTTGGTCATGATCACACCTCTTTCTTTTTTAAAAATTATAACTTGATTTCGATGTCAACGCCGCTTGGTAGATCAAGCTTCATTAAAGAATCAACAGTCTTAGGTGTTGGGTTCAAAATATCGATTAACCGCTTGTGGGTCCGCATTTCGAACTGTTCACGTGAGTCCTTGTTCTTGTGTGGTGAACGCAGAACAGTAAACAATACCCTTTCTGTTGGCAGCGGAACTGGACCTGAAATTTCAGCACCAGTTCTCTGCGCAGTAGCTACAATTTTAGCAGCTGATTCATCGAGAATACCATGTTCGTAAGACTTAAGTCTAATACGAATTGATTGACTTGCCATTAAGTAACCTCCTTAACGTCCTCTTTAAAAGATGACTAGCTTCCGCAAAAATTCCCAGCACTACCTCTGTGGCAATGCAGCCAGGTGTGCCGCAACCTTTTGCATCAACGCTTTACAACAATAACGTGCATTAGGGCAGACTACGCCCTAAAAGCACAAAGACTAGTATACCGATCATAAGCTGAAATGGCAAGGGTTTTGGGAGATTTTCTTAATCTTTTTGTTAAAAGTTAGTCGGCCCATTTTTCCAAAAACAAAAAGATACATTTTTCAACTGTATCTTTGGCATTTTAGGTTTTTACTTATTATGCAGACGGGCCAGGCCCTCAGCTGCCTTAGGCCATAATAGGTTGAGTACTAGTAAGGCCGCAATGGCAATTAGCAGAACCCGGCAGCCAGTAGCAAAATTTAGCTGGAAGTTGAGCTTTTCAAAATGATTATTTAGATTGCCCGTGACTACCTTGCTACTTGTACACAAAAAGAGACATTGGCTCTACCAATGTCTCGGCTTGTAATCTTATATTCAATTTTTACTTCCACCAAGATTAGTCAGCGTGACCGCCGCGCGTCTTGATGATCTCTTCCTGGATTGACTTAGGCGTAACCGCATAGTGATCAAAGACCATTGTGAAGGTACCACGACCCTGAGTGGATGACCGCAAAGTAGTTGCGTAACCAAACATCTCAGCCAGTGGCACCATTGAGTTTAAGACTTTGGCCCCAGCACGATCTTCCATGTTGTCCATCGTACCACGACGAGCGGTAATGGAACCCATAACGTCACCTAAGTAATCCTCTGGCGTAATTACTTGCACCTTCATAATTGGTTCAAGAATAACAGCACCAGCTTGCGGTGCAGCATTTCTCAACGCCAATGACGCAGCAACCTTGAAGGCAGCTTCTGAAGAGTCGACTTCGTGGTAACTACCATCATAAAGCTTGGCCTTAACATCAATGAGCGGGTAGCCAGCAAGGATACCGTTCTTCATTGATTCTTGCAGTCCAGCGTCGACAGATGGAATAAATTCACGCGGAACAACCCCACCGACAATCGCATCTTCGAACTCATAGCCCTTACCACGGTCATTTGGTGTGAATTCAATCCAAACGTCACCGTATTGACCTTTACCACCAGATTGACGAACGAACTTACCTTGTGCCTTGGTCGGCTTAGTGAAAGTTTCACGGTAAGCAACTTGTGGCTCACCGATCTTAGCTTCAACGTGGAATTCACGCTTCATCCGTTCAACCATGATTTGCAGGTGCAATTCACCCATTCCCGAAATCAGGGTTTGACCGGTTTCTGCGTTAGTTTCAGCTCTAAAAGTTGGGTCTTCTTCAGTTAACTTTTGCAGGGCAACGTCAAGCTTGTCACGATCAGCCTTTGATTCTGGCTCAATTGAAACCTGGATAACTGGATCTGGGACTTCCAAACTTTCCAAAATCAAGGGGTGGTCAGGATCAGTGAGCGAATCACCCGTTGTAGTATTCTTCAGACCAATAGCACCAGCGATATCCCCGGAAAACACTTCAGAAATTTCACTTCTAGAGTTGGCATGCATCTGAAGTAGACGGCCAACCCGTTCACGGCTATTTTTAGAAGCATTCAAAACGTAAGAACCTGATTCAAGTGATCCCGTGTAGATCCGAATATAAGTCAAACGTCCAACAAATGGGTCCGTAGCAATCTTGAAGGCCAAAGCTGAGAACGGCTTGTTATCGCCAGCAACCAGCTCAACTTCTTCGTCGGTCTTAGGATCATGTGCAATGTACGGCTTAACGTCCAATGGAGATGGCAAGTAGTCCACCACACCGTCAAGCATCATCTGAACACCCTTGTTCTTAAAGGCTGAACCAGCAAATACAGGGAAAATATCTAAGTTTAAAGTAGCCTTACGAATGGCCTTTTTTAGCTCTTCGTTAGAAATCTCTTCGCCGCCCAGGTACTTCTCCATGATCGCGTCATCAACATCAGCAACTTGTTCAACTAAGTCGTTACGACGCTTTTCAGCTTCTTCCTTATATTCGTCAGGAACTGGAATACTTTCCCAGCTGGAACCAAGCTTGTCTTCATCATAAACGTCAGCAACCATTTCAATTAAGTCGATTACGCCTTCAAAAGTTTCGGCTGAACCAATTGGCATTTGCACAGCTAAAGCGTTGGCATTTAAACGTTCATGCAAAGAAGTCACAGACTTATCAAAGTCTGCACCAATTTTGTCCATCTTGTTGATAAAAACAATTCGAGGAACACCGTAAGTTTCAGCTTGGCGCCAAACGTTTTCAGTTTGTGGTTCAACCCCAGCTTGAGCATCGAGAACGGTTACCGCACCATCGAGCACACGTAGTGACCGTTCAACTTCGATCGTGAAGTCAACGTGTCCTGGAGTATCGATAATGTTAATTCGGTAGTCTTTCCATTGTGCAGTCGTGGCGGCTGACGTAATGGTAATCCCACGTTCTTTTTCTTCTTCCATCCAGTCCATCTGGGAGTCACCTTCGTGAGTCTCACCAATCTTGTGGATCTTACCAGTATAGTAAAGAATACGCTCAGTAGTGGTAGTCTTACCCGCGTCGATGTGGGCCATGATACCAATATTACGTGTTTTTTCTAATGGAAATTCACGCTTATTAGCCATAAAATTTTCTCTCCTTAAAAATTAGAAACGATAGTGAGCAAATGCACGGTTGGCTTCAGCCATTCTGTGTACGTCTTCACGTTTCTTAACTGCTGAACCAGTGTTGTTGGAAGCATCAATGATCTCATTGGCTAAACGCTCGTCCATTGTGTGTTCATTACGCAGACGAGCGTATGAAACAAGCCATCTTAAGCCCAGTGTCGTTCTTCTTTCCGGACGAACTTCAACTGGAATTTGGTAGTTGGAACCACCGATCCGGCGAGCCCGAACTTCCAATACTGGCATAATGTTGTTCATTGCTTCTTCAAAAACGTCAAGTGGTTCCTTGCCGGTCTTGTCTTTCACGATGTTGAAAGCATCATAAAGGATTGAAGATGCCTTAGCTCTCTTACCATCAAGCATCAAGTGATTGATCAACTTAGTAACGAGCTTTGAGTTGTAAACTGGATCTGCTAAAATATCTCTTTTAGTTACGTGTCCTTTTCTAGGCATTATTTAACTCCCCCTTAATCTTTCTTAGCACCGTACTTCGAACGGCCTTGTTTTCTGCCATCAACGCCGGCAGTATCAAGCGCACCACGAACAATGTGGTACCGAACACCAGGAAGGTCCTTAACACGACCACCACGGATTAAAACAACCGAGTGCTCTTGCAAGTTGTGGCCTTCACCTGGAATATAAGCGGTAACTTCGATTAAGTTAGAAAGACGTACACGAGCATACTTACGTAGTGCCGAGTTTGGCTTCTTTGGCGTCATTGTACCAACACGAGTTGCAACACCACGCATTTGTGGTGCTGGGTTGGCAACTAGTTCCTTCTTCATACTGTTGTAGCCAAAGCCTAGAGCAGGTGATTTTGACTTAGTCGTCTTGGTGTGACGACCTTTTCTTACCAATTGGTTAATGGTTGGCATTAAATTTTTCCTCCTAAAATCGATTATTCTGTTCACACACCCAGGAGTTTCTTTTTTATTCCTGAGTTATTCTTCAAAATATACAAAGACTATTGTACGCCCTTCAGTAAAAAAAGCAATCCTTATTCTTAAAAAGATTGCCTGCTTTTTTACGTATTTAATTTGGAGGAGGACCAATAATGAAAGGAATATTTTATCTGACAAACTTCGTCCTGGGAACATGTCTCGCCTCTCACGCAGCCGTTATCTGTGACCGTTTTTTAACCGCTGACTTTATGCTGGGGCGATCACGCTGTTCTGCTTGCCACAGCACACTCAATCTGCTGGACGAACTGCCAATTATTTCTTACTTCTGGCTGCGTGGCAAGTGCCGTTATTGTCAGGCCTCAATTCCCGTCAAACTACCAATCATTGAAATTATCGGTGGCTTCGCCTATACCAGCCTTGACTTCAGCACTAGTACAGGGTGGTTGACAGCTCTCTTACTCTTCAGTCTGCTGTTGGCTGCCATTTGCGACTACACACAGCAAGAATTTTACTTAGTCATGCTGCTACCTGCAATTATCCTGGCCCTTAGTCAAGTTGGTAACCTCCGCTACTATCAACTGCTTGAATACATTGAATTACTTCCTATTCTTATTACTTTAATTTGCTATACTTGTGCTGGGAAATTTGGCAGCGGCGATTTAATCATTTACCTCATTTTAGTGCTTTATTTTGGTCCAACCTTTACTAACCACGTTTTACTTTCCGCTGCTCTTTTCTTTGTGGCACAGTTCTTATTTGAAATAAAGTCAGCTTCAGCCCAAAAAGCAACTGCCTTCGTCCCCTACATCTTTTTGGGACTAGTCGTGCAATTACTGGCTGAATTATAAAAAAGCGTTTCTACATTGATGTGAACCCCAAAATTAGGACAGTTTAATAAATTTTAGCTGAGGACTAACTCCCGATATTCAAGCGGGGTTAGTCCTTTTAGTTTGGTCTTGATTCTTTTGGTATTCTTTTGGTATTGTAGAGTAATATACCTTCTGATTGCTTCTTCTAGTACAGTTATATTCTTGAAACTTTATTCAAAGCCATAGAACATTTCCCTTTTAATGATGGGTGACAGGTAAGTCTTCTGACCCTTTAATTTAAATTCAGTCACGTCTGAATACCACTTGTGCTCAGGGTAAATCGCCCCCAAATTGCGTTTAACCAAGTCGGGCTTGATTGGTCCTTGGATACCGCGGTAGCTCGAATACTTGTGCCAGCGTTTACTGACTAAGCCAAAGAGTTTTAGCTTGCTCATCAGTCGTTGCACTTTCTTGTGATTGATTATTAGGCCACGCCGCCTGAGTTCCAGGGTAATGCGGCGGTAACCATAACGATGTTTATGTTCTTCATAGATGCCCTTGATTTCTACCATTACGGCTTTGTTGTCTTGATCCTGATGGCTCTTCTTAAGCGTGTAGTAGTAATTACTGCGCGACAAGTGTGGTAGGTCAGGATTGGCATTAATGGTATCAAGAATAAAGGTCACACTAACTTTGAGTTCGTGTTTTAGTTCGGTAACTGCCTGAGCTATTTCCGCGGCTTGCGGTTCTTGGCCCGCTGGTCGACTAAGGCTTGCAATTTTTTTACGAATTCGTTCTCGATGGTCAGCTTTAAGTTCTGCTGGCGTAAGCGCTCGTTCTCTTGCTTTAAGCGGTGGTTCTCCTGCTTGATCTGTTGCTCTTTTTTGGTGGTCATGGCGTCGTCGTCCTTTCTGGTGGTTAACGACATTATACCCATTTTCACGGTATTGGCGCAGCCAATTAGCCAACATGCCGGAACTTTTTAGTTCCAGATCAAGTGATACTTGATACGTGGACTCGTGTTTGACTAGCACCCGCCTAATCGCCTGCTCTTTAAACGCAATTGAATAGCTTGTATATGGCTGATCCAAACTAACTAAGCCATGACGCTTAATGAGGGCTAAGAGATAATTAATAGTCGATGGATTAACCCGGTAGCGGCGACTCAATTCCTTAGACCCAACCTGATAGTTTTGCCAAAGATTAAAGATATCAATTTTGTCTTGTTTAGATAATTTAGTCATCATAAAAACCCCGAAGTTGTCTTAACTTCGGGGTTCACATCATAATGTAGAAACGCTTTTTTAAAGTTTAGGCCTGTGGTTCCTCTGCTTCGTCAGTCTCCTTCATCTCTTTTTCGATGTCAGCGATTGAATAAACAGATTCCGGCTTTTTCGTGTCAGATTCAGGTTCCATGTCCCGATAAACTGGCAAACCAGTACCAGCTGGAATAATCTTACCAATAATTACATTTTCTTTCAGCCCAAGCAGGGGGTCATTCTTACCCCTGATTGAAGCATCCGTTAGAACACGAGTCGTTTCCTGGAAGGAAGCAGCCGACAAGAAACTATTCGTCTCAAGCGCTGCCTTAGTAATTCCCAGAATGACGCTTTGGGCTGTTGCTGGAATACCTCCAGAAATGATTACAGCTGTGTTGCGTTCTTTGAACTGCCCAACATCCATAATTTCACCTGGAAGCAGGGTGGTCTCCCCTGGATCAAGTACACGGACCTTCTGCAGCATCTGTCTGGTCAAAACCTCGACGTGCTTGTCAGAAATGTCCACACCTTGCATCCGGTATGCCTTCTGCACTTCAACCAGGATATACTCTTCGGTTGTTAGTGTATCAGTAACCTGGATTAATTCTTTAGGATCAATTGAACCAAGCGTCAGCTTGTCACCGCGCTGCACCTCATCACCTTCAGCAACCGCCACTGAAGCAGTATAAGGAATACTGTAGCTTCTAGTGTCGATCCTACCCTTAACGGTAATTTCACGTGTATGCTCAGCCGGATTTTCTTGAATTGCATCAATTGTCCCATCAACCTCGGAAATAATTGCGCGACCCTTTGGATTACGGGCTTCAAACAGCTCTTGCACACGCGGAAGACCTTGAGTAATATCTTCGGCACCGGCAACACCACCGTTGTGGAAAGTACGCAGAGTAAGTTGGGTTCCTGGTTCACCAATTGATTGGGCAGCTACAGTACCAACTGCTTCCCCAACTTCTACCTCTTCACCAGTGGCTAAATTCATGCCGTAACACTTGCGACAAACACCATGAGAGGTGTCACAAGTCAAAATTGACCTGATTTTGACATTAGTTACACCAGCATCACAAATTTGATGCGACAAGTTTTCATCCATCATGACATTCGGCTTAACAATTGCTTCACCAGTCTGCGGATCCTTAACGGTCTCAGCCGTGAAACGACCAAGTAAACGGTCATAGAGGGGCTCAATTAACTCGTCGCCTTCCATAATTGCATGAACGTCAATGCCACGGTCTGTCCCACAATCATCTTCGCGAATAATTACGTCCTGGGCAACATCAACTAATCGCCGCGTCAAGTAACCTGACTGGGCCGTCTTTAGCGCCGTATCGGTCATCCCCTTACGGGCGCCGTGGGTGGACATGAACAGTTCTAGAACGGAAAGTCCTTCTTTGAAGTTTGAAGTAACCGGGATTTCAAACAGTCCACCGTTCGGAGTAGCCATCAAGCCACGCATTCCGGCTAATTGCGTAAAGTTAGAAATGTTACCACGAGCACCAGAGTCGGCCATGATAGTGATTGGGTTACGTGGATCGTAGATCTGCGCAATCTCATCTTGAACCTCATCCTTACACTCATTCCAGATACTAATTACCCGATCGTGACGCTCTTCTTCAGTAATTAATCCGCGTCTAAACTGCTTAGAAACAACATCAACCTGCTTGTGGGCCTTGTCTACCTTTTCGTCCTTGTCATCAATTTCAGGAACATCAGTCATTCCGATAGTAATACCTGAAGTAGTTGAACTGATGTAGCCTAAAGTCTTCAAATCGTCCAAGTATTCCGAAGTTCTTTGGACCCGGTAATATTTGTAAATAGTGGCTATAGAATCCGATAAGAATGACTTCTTGAACGGAGTTGAAACCAATTCGTTCGCGACGTCATCGATCTTTTGACGGATATCTTCACCCGGTTCCAAAAAGTATTTAGCAGCAAGCGGATTATTCAGATTTTCTTCAGTTGGCTCATTAACGTAGAAGTAGTCTTCTGGGAAAATTTGATTGAAGATTATGCGGCCATAAGTAGTGATAAAGATGCCGTGTTCATAACCCTTAGGCCATGCTTTTTGCGGCATTGAATCAGCAGCCATACCAATAATTGAGTGATAGTGAATATCACCATTATTGTAGGCAACAGTCGCTTCATCGGGAGAATTGAACATCATGCCCTCGCCTTCACGACCCTTTTCGGCTTGGGTTAACCAGTAGTTACCCAACACAATATCCTGAGATGGTGTGACGATTGGCTTACCGTCCTTAGGTGCCAAAATATGGTGAGCGGCTAGCATCAAGAGCCGTGATTCGGCAACAGCTTCATCAGATAAAGGAACATGAATCGCCATCTGGTCACCATCGAAGTCAGCATTGTAAGCTTCACAAGTCAGGGGATGGAGGCGGATCGACTTACCAGGAACTAAAACTGGCTCAAAGGCTTGGATACTTAACCGGTGCAAGGTAGGTGCACGGTTGAGCAAGACGGTTCTCTCCTTAATGACACTTTCCAGTACATCCCAGACATCGTCATCTTCTCGATCAATTTTGCGCTTGGCACTCTTAATGTTCGAAGCTAGCTTGCGCTTAACTAATTCGTGCATCACAAATGGCTTGAACAATTCAAGTGCCATCGGACGCGGAACACCACATTGGTAGAACTTTAATTTGGGTGAAACATCAATAACTGAACGACCAGAGTAGTCAACCCGCTTACCAAGTAAGTTTTGGCGGAAGCGCCCTTGCTTACCCTTCAGCATATGTGAAAGGGACTTCAACGGACGATTACCAGGCCCCACCACCGAACGACCGCGCCGCCCGTTGTCGATTAAAGCGTCAACTGCTTCCTGCAACATCCGCTTCTCATTTTGGACAATAATGTTCGGTGCATTCAAGTCAAGCAAACGCTTCAGTCGGTTGTTACGATTGATCACGCGCCGGTATAAGTCGTTTAAGTCAGAAGTAGCAAAACGACCACCTTCTAACTGAACCATCGGCCGCAAGTCGGGCGGGATTACAGGAACGGCGTCGATGACCATCCACTCGGGCTTATTTCCGGAATTATTAAAGGCATCCAAAATATCGAGCCGTCTAATTGCGCGTGTTCGCTTTTGACCAGTAGCAGTTTCAAGTTCTTTTCTTAAGTCCTTGACTTCCTTGCCCAAGTCAACCTTGCGCAGCAGGTCGCGAATTGCTTCTGCACCCATCTTGGCGTCAAATCGATTGCCGTACTTTTCCTTTTGTTCACGGTACTCGACTTCAGTCAATAATTGCTTAAATTCAAGCTCAGTATCACCGGGATCAATCACAATGTAGGCAGCAAAGTAAATTACTTCTTCAAGTAATCTTGGTGACATATCTAGAATTAGGCCCATCCGTGACGGAATACCTTTAAAGTACCAGATATGGGTAACGGGCGCCGCCAACTCAATATGGCCCATCCGTTCTCTTCTAACTTTAGAGGAGGTAACTTCGACTCCACAACGATCACAAACGATCCCGCGGTATCTTACACCCTTATACTTACCACATGCACAAGCCCAGTCTTTAGTTGGCCCAAAGATTCTTTCATCGAATAAGCCGTCTTTTTCAGGCTTTAGGGTCCGATAATTAATCGTCTCTGGCTTTTTGACTTCACCATACGACCAACTCCGAATCTTATTCGGGGAAGCAAGACCAATTTGCATGCTTTCAAATTTGTTTACGTCAATCAAAAGTCTAACCTCCTAGTTATTTAGAAATCTTGTTATCATCATCGGACTTATCGACAGGAGTTTCAGACTCGGTGGATTCTACCGGCTCACCGGCTTCACCGTCATCAGAAGCGTCAGCTGTTGCGGCTAACTTCTTCTTTTGCTGCTCTTCAGCCATCTTGGACAGGGTATCGATGTTCAAGTGCTCGTTTGAATCATCATCCATGTCACGCAATTCAATTTCCTTGTGATCCATGTCAAGAACACGAATATTCAATCCTAACGATTGTAATTCCTTAACTAACACGCGGAAAGATTCAGGAACGCCTGGCTTTGGAATTCTTTCGCCTTTGACCACAGCTTCATAGGCCTTGACCCGGCCAACAACGTCATCTGACTTGTAAGTCAAGATCTCTTGCAGAGTGTACGCGGCACCATAAGCTTCAAGGGCCCAAACTTCCATTTCACCAAAACGCTGTCCACCAAACTGGGCTTTACCCCCAAGCGGTTGTTGAGTAACCAGCGAGTATGGCCCAATTGAACGGGCGTGAATCTTATCATCAACCATGTGGGTTAGCTTCAAGTAGTGCATAATTCCCACCGAAACACGGTTATGGAAGGGTTCTCCTGTGCGGCCATCGTAAAGCACGGTCTTACCGTCGCGGTCAACACCGGCCTTGTGAACCGTATCCCAAACATCATCTTCACTAGCACCATCAAATACCGGCGTAGCAACATGAATGCCGAGTCGGTTAGCAGCCCAACCCAAGTGTAATTCAAGCAGCTGTCCAATGTTCATACGTGAAGGGACACCCATTGGGTTCAAACAAATATCAACCGGTGTACCATCTGGTAAGTAGGGCATATCCTCTTCCGGGACAACGGCCGCAACCGTACCCTTGTTACCATGCCGCCCAGACATCTTGTCACCAACTTGAATTTTCCGTTTTTGCGCAATGTAAACACGAACTAAGGTATTAACGCCAGGTGCTAATTCGTCACCGTTCTCACGGGTATAGACTTTGACATCGCGGACAATTCCGCCACCACCATGCGGTACTCGAAGAGAAGTATCACGCACTTCGCGGGCTTTTTCACCAAAAATTGCGTGCAAGAGGCGCTCTTCGGCTGAAAGTTCAGTCACACCCTTAGGTGTAACCTTACCAACTAAAATATCGCCGTCATGAACTTCTGCTCCGATGCGGACAATACCTTGACTGTCAAGGTCTTTTAGTGCATCCTCACCCACATTAGGTAATTCACGCGTAATTTCTTCAGGACCAAGCTTGGTATCACGTGCTTCTGACTCATAATCTTCAATACTGATTGAAGTGTACACATCATCCTTGACCAGGTGTTCTGAAAGCATAATGGCATCTTCATAGTTGTACATATTCCAAGTCATAAAGGCGATTACCGGGTTTTGACCCAAAGCCAGTTCGCCATGATCCATCGTTGGACCGTTAACAATCACTTCGCTCTCTTCAACCTTATCACCCAACTTAACGTTCGGTGTCTGGTTGTATGACTTAGAGTTATTTGACCGGCGGTACTTTTCAAGCGTGTACTTGTCTAAAGTTCCGTCTGCACGTCTAATTCTGATGGTATTGGCATCAACGTACTCAACTGTCCCAGCTGCTTCAGCCAAAACCGCAGCACCAGAATCGTGGGCGGCCCGATATTCCATACCAGTACCAACTAAAGAGCTGTGCGGGTTGATAAGTGGAGCTGCCTGACGCTGTTGGTTGGCCCCCATCAATGCCCGGTTAGAGTCATCATTTTCTAGGAAAGGAATACAGGCGGAAGCAACCGACACAACCTGCTTAGGAATAACATCCATATAGTCGATCTTGTCTGGGCTAACTTCAATGTTGTCTTCCTTATGTCGCGCTAAAATCAAGTCGTCCTCAAAGGAACCATCCGGATTCAACTTAGCGTTGGCACCCGCAATGATGTAATTATCCTCAACGTCGGCAGTTAAGTAATCAATCCGGTCTGTAACCTTGTGGGTCGTCCAGTCGACCCGCCGATACGGCGTTTCAATAAAGCCGTACTTGTTAATCACCGCATAAGTAGCCAGCGAGTTAATTAGCCCGATGTTAGGACCTTCTGGTGTTTCGATTGGGCACAGACGGCCATATTGCGTATAGTGCACATCCCGAACTTCATATCCGGCACGATCCCGCGTCAAACCACCAGGTCCTAAGGCAGACATCCGGCGTTTGTGCGTTAACTCACCTAAGGGGTTGTGCTGATCCATAAACTGGGATAACTGCGATGAGCCAAAGAATTCCTTGATGCTGGCGACAATCGGACGGATATTAATTAATTGTTGCGGGGTGACCGTTGATGGGTCTTGAATGGACATTCTTTCCCTTACAACCCGTTCCATTCGTGCTAAACCAATTCTAAATTGGTTTTCCATTAATTCACCAACCCGACGAATACGGCGATTACCTAAGTGATCAATGTCATCAGTATTACCAATACCATCTTGTAGCAGGAGGAAGTAATTGATTGAGGCCAAAACATCGGCTGGGGTCAGATACTTCACGTTCTCATCAATGTGACCATTAGAAATAAGTTTAACCACACGCTCGGGATTTACCTTGGAGTAGACCTTAATCTCCTGAACGCTAATTGGGTCTTGCAAAACCCCTTCTTTAGAAGGTTCATAAGTAACCATCTTGAAGTCATCACGATCAAGGTACTGCTCAAGCGTTTCCATTAGCTCATGAGTAACTACAGTATCCTTCTTGGCAATGATTTCACCAGTATCTGGGTCTGCTAAAGTTTCAGCCAGTGTTTCACCATAAAGACGGTTCTTGAGCGACAACTTCTTGTTAACCTTGTACCGACCAACTGGTGCCAAGTCATAACGACGTGGATCAAAGAAGCGCGCATAGAGCAGTGAACGGGACGAATCGGTGGTCTTCGGTTCACCTGGACGCAAGCGCTCATAAACATCTTTCAGCGCTTCGGCAACCCGTGAATCGGCTGGGTTCTTATGTACATCCTTGTCTAAAGTGAATTGCAGCGTATCACTTTGACCAAAAATATCTAGAATTTCATCGTCTGAACCAATACCAAGAGCTCTAATCAGAACGGTCAAAGGCAACTTACGAGTACGGTCCACACGCACGTATGAGACATTTTTGGCATCAGTTTCATATTCCAGCCAGGCACCGCGGTTAGGAATAACCGTCGTGCCAAAGATTTCACGGCCATTCTTGTCATAGTCACCTGAATAATACACACTCGGGGACCTAACTAATTGAGAAACGATGACTCTTTCTGCACCATTAATGATAAAAGAACCTGATTCCGTCATCAGCGGTAAATCGCCAAAAAAGACATCTTGGGTCTTGATTTCACCGGTTTTTTGGTTGGTCAACTTCAGCGTGACGTTCATTGGTGCAGAATAAGTTGCATCATGATCCCGGGCTTCATCGACAGTATACTTTGGCTTCTGCAGTTTGTAGCCAATATATTCCAGCGATAGCTTACCTGAAAAGTCACTAATTGGCATAATGTCGTCAAAGACGTCCTTTATACCTTCATCCAAAAACCATTGATATGATTCGTTTTGGACATCTGTCAAGTTGGGTAATTTCAGCACTTCTTTAATGCGGGAAAAACTACGCCTTGTACGATGTTTGCCAAAATTTACTACGTGTCCGTTTAACAAGGAGAAAACATCCTTTCTATTCAGAGAAAGCTAATATTACATTTTGGTTACAATTTCAAAAAGCTGGAATTTTAAGCATAAAAAAGACAAAAACAACTCCTGTCGTTTTTGTCCTTTATTATTCTGCTGGACAATAGATCAGCAAAATCCTGAAAATCAGCTTTTTTAATCACCGCTAAATATAGCAAATAAATAGCTAACTGTCAACCTCTTCACCTTGAAGCAACCAGCTTGTTTTTGCTAATCGGTTCAATGTCAAATTTGAGCTTATCATGGTTGCAGCCAATCTTGAGGAGGTCACCAGACTTAAGCTCGCCCTTAATTAATAAGGAAGCAATCTTGTCCTCCATGTCAGACTCAATTGCCCGACGTAGCGGCCTGGCCCCCATCTCTGGGTTGTAACCATCCTTAGCAATCTTATCAAGCGCAGCTCGAGATATCTTTAGTTGAATGCCAAGCTTGTGCAGGCGGTCAATTAACTTCCGGGTCAACAAAGTCACAATCTGACGCAATTGCTTGTGGTCCAATTCATCAAAAATAATGGATTCATCCACCCGATTCAAGAATTCAGGCCGGAAGAACTGTTTCAATGCTTGTTGCACCCGCTCTTGGCGCAATTTGGTCTGACTGGTGTGATCAGCCGCAAAGCCAACCGCCTTAGTTTCAAAGAGTGACCGCGAACCCAGGTTAGAGGTCATAATGACAATCGTATTCTTAAAGTCCACTTTACGGCCTTTGGAATCAGTCAAAAAGCCATCATCAAGCACCTGCAACAACAAGTTAAAGACATCTGGGTGAGCTTTTTCCACCTCATCGAGCAGAACTACTGAATAAGGATGACGCCGAACTTGTTCGGACAGTTGACCGCCTTCGTCGTAACCAACATAACCAGGAGCTGAACCAATTAACTTGCTACTAGCAACCTGGTCCATGTATTCAGACATGTCAATTCTGATTAGATTGTTTTCGGAACCAAAAATGGCCGCGGCAATTGCCTTGGCGAGTTCTGTCTTACCGACACCGGTCGGACCCAAGAAGAGGAAGGAGCCAATCGGCCGATTCTCATCCTTGATGCCACTACGGCTACGGCGAACAGCTCGACTAACAGCGGATACGGCCTTATCTTGACCAATGATCCGCCGGTGCAAGTCTCCTTCTAAGTTAGCCAACTGCTTGGTCTCGTTCCGGTTCATTTGCGTTACCGGTACTCCAGTCCAGTTAGAGACAACTTTAGCAATATCTTCAGGTTGCACCGCTGACTTGCCAATCGCCGAATTCTCTAAGCGGTCTGCCAACTTATCTTGACGTAATTGCAAGCTATTCTGCTTATCCTGCAGCTCGGCCGCCTTCACGAAGTTTTGATTGACGGCCGCCTGATTCTTCTGTTCAATCACCTTTTTAAGTTGCTCATTTAGCTGAACCAATTGATTGTTTGAACCACGGCCAGACTTAATCTTCACAGCCGCACTGGCCTCATCAATCAAGTCAATAGCCTTATCGGGCAAGTAACGGTTAGTAATATAGCGGCTTGACAGGTCAATGGCATTCTTCAAGGCCGCTTCCGAAATATTGACGTGGTGGAAGTGCTCGTACTTGGACTTTAAACCGGTTAAAATTGCCAGGGATTCTGCCCGTGACGGCTCATTCAGCCGGACAATCTGAAAGCGGCGCGCCAGCGCCTGATCCTTTTCCACGTATTTTTGGTACTCATCAAAGGTAGTAGCGCCAATCATTTGGATGTCGCCCCGGGCTAGCGACGGCTTCAAAATATTTGCTGCATCAATTGAACCCTCAGCACCACCAGCTCCGATTAAGGTGTGCATCTCATCCACAAAGAGAATGATACTACCGTCTTCAGTGATTTCTTTGATAATTTTCTTTAAGCGATCTTCAAACTCGCCGCGATATTTAGTCCCTGCAACTAGTCCGCCCAAGTCCAATGAAACCACCTGCTTGTCCAACAAGTCGTAGGGAACTTGTTTATTAACGATTGCAGTTGCAATAGCTTCGGCTACAGCTGTCTTACCAACACCAGGCTCACCAATCAAGACAGGATTATTCTTATTACGCCGCGACAGAATTTCAATTACCCGCGCTACTTCACGATCGCGCCCGATCACAGGATCGATTCGGCCATTTTCTGCACGTTCATTCAGGTTGACTGAAACCTGGTCAAGCGTCGGCGTAGCACTTTGAGCAGCTACACCACCATCGTCAGGTCCGCCATAATTCGACCAGCCATCTTCACTTTGATTGCTGCTCCCCATTGCCTCATCTTCACCCAAGCTATGAAAGATATCGTTACGTAAGCCATCCAAATCAATATTTAAGTTGCGTAAAATAACGGTCGCCAAAACCTGTTCATTGAGCAGCAGACCCAGCAAAATGTGACAGGTCCTAATTTTAGCTGATCCTTCACGTTCAGCCAGAGTACCCGCATAAGCCAAAACCATGCTAAGACGCGGTGACATCTCCATGTAGCTGGTCTTGCCTGCCGAACCGTAGCCGGTATAACGCTCAATTTCTTCACGAATTGTCTTTGGTGTTGCGCCCCAAGCTCGCAAATCTTTGCCCGCTTCGCCATCAGACTCAATAACCATTGCTAGTAGCACGTGTTCAGTACCAATCAAGCGATGGTGAAACGCTTGCGCTTGCTCACGAGCAATCTCTAAAACTTGATTTGCGCTCGTAGTATAAGATTTTTTCATCATAGCACCACCTTTAAAAATAATGTGTTTCCACTATAAACTTTTTGGCTAAATTGTAAAATATTCCGGCTCCACTAGCCGGGACTTTTTGGCCCAAAACATTGCCACCATTATAGCAAAGACTACCTCCTGACGCTAATTTTCCTCCTTTTAGCATGTTTAATAAAGTAAAAAGCTGGTAGCTGACCTGTCGTCGACGTCAAGTTAGCTGGTTACTTATAAAGTAATTAATCATGCAAGGCCAATCTAGGTAACTTTTAAGAGAAACAGAAACCAATTTTTTAAATCTTTTTCATCGGGGTATAAATTTAAATTATTTATCAAAAAAGCCACCCAAAGGTGACTTTCTAATTTATATTGTCTGAATAAAACTAAACAACTACTTCTGCTTAAGATATTGTTCGTAGAGATAATTATCTTGTGCAACAAATTCCAGTGTTAATATGTCATTGATATTGGTTGGTTCTTTACTGATTTCGTCAGTTGTGTCAAATTCATAATCTTTGCAATACGATTCTTCGTCAATCATTACTTTTTGTTCATCAACTGAAACAACTCTTCCAGTTTTATAAAGGTCACTTTTTTCATCCGTAATCGATACATAAAAGCCATTGTCATAGCAATATTTCAATATTGCATTAATACTTTGTTTAGGCATTTCTTGATATATTTTTTCTAGATTTAGCGGGTCAAAATTATTATGCTTTTTTTGATACGCTATATAAAAATCAAACATTTTAGTGTAATTATCTTCACATTCTAGTCTTTCGATATTTGTTTTCTTACACAAAGTGTAAACCAGTAAAGTGCCATTATCATCAATAATTTGAAAAATATAGTATTGTCCTAAATCAGCAACCATGTAGCCTAATGTAAAGGTGCCATTTGATTGGGATTTGCCAAACTTTTCTATTAAAATATCCTTATTAAGATAATTGTTCCAATCTTTTCTCTTAATTATCATAAATAAACTCCTCTATTTGTTTTGCTTCCAGCTTTTTTCAATTTTTTCTTTTCTAGTTTATGTTTTTGTCTTTGACCTCTTTGATGTTTGGTTTTTTACTATTTCTCGCATTAGTCCTATGTTCCTTCTTACTTAATATTTTTTAAGTTTCTATAACTAGGTATTAATTATCTGCTTTTTTTACAGTTCGACGATTTAAAAAAACAAGAATAAATAATATGGTTATTATCGCTAAAATTATTATTACAACTTCAACTTGCCCATCCCAAGCACCATACAAAATAAGATTATACAGACAGTTCAAAACAGAACAACTAAAAAAGCCCACCGCAAAAAGCTCTACATTTAATTTACTAAAAATAGCAATTGCTTGGAAAATACAAGCAATAATTAATAATAGACCACCAATGACGTATATTAGACTAAATGTTCTAAATTCAAAGATTACATTACCGATTTCTCCGACTTCATTAAATAAAAGCCAAAATCCCAATAAGACTCCTAAACTATCTAAAATAGCTGATACAATTTTTATCATTTTCATAATTAATACCTCGTTACTTTACAAATATATTTAGGTACAAAAGAACCAACGAAATTTTCGATTAATCCATGAGGCGTAACAATATGTGGTATACCACGGTAATTGGTCAATGCTGACTTTGTTGCTCCCCACCAATAAGCTAAATATACATATTTAGAACAATACGAGGGACTCTTATGATACAAGTTTATCATATATGATGGATTAGTTTTCCGATACTTGTAATTGTAGGCATAGGTAGCAGCTTTATTTGCATAAGCTGTATGAAATTTTATTCGATAAACAACCACATTTTTTTGACCTCCAGAATTTCTTCTAAAAAAAGTCGCTTTGCTGGTATGAGTTGAAATCTTTTTCCCTGGCATTTCCAAAGCATATTTTGATGAAGTGGCAATTGCTGCGTGACCCATCATAGAATTAGTGATATTCCTACCAAAATATCTCCCACTTTCATCTATAGCCTGAATGAGCAGCAACACTGCCACCTGTACCCTCTTTGATAAGCAATACGAAATTGATTTGATGAACTCCTCCTACTGGCTTTAGCCGCATTTACACTTTTTTGGAGCACTAAAGTTAAGAAACAGTGTAATCCAATTATTAGACTCAAAAATTTCAACATTTATATAATAATCTAGCAAAAACCTTTTTTTATTTATTATTGTGGGCGGCAAGTTTATTGGTGTTTATTCAGGTAACGCAATAAATAATTATCAGTTAGTATTTTTTTGATTTCTCGTATGTTAAAGTTATTTAGTTAAAAAATATATTATCGATTTGATAAGCACTTATTCAGAAAGTGAGAAATTACATGTTTTATGGTTTAGAAGACCCAATAGATTGGATTGTTGTTTTAATTATTAACGCAGGATTATGGACAGCTGCAACATATGTTTTATGGAACAAAGTTACACTATGGATTGCAAAAGACATGTTCAATAAAGAATTGCCTGAAGGGACATGGAAACATGCATTTGTTGCAGGATTAGTGTTAATGTTCTTCATGATTGTTTTAAGGTATTACTAGATAGCAAGTCCGACGATCGGGCTTTTTTACATAATACACACCATCTAATATGGCTTATTTCAGCCCTCTAAACGTCTTCAATCAGCTAAACATAATCTACCAACAGCGATAATAAAAAGGCATATTACCCGCCCTGCTCTTCTTTAGTCCCGTTCTTAGACAGAACATTTTTAATATAGAAGTTTACAAACCGTTTGACACTCCTTGAAGTTGCCTTTAAATCAGCGTTTCTACTATCTTTCATAACTCCCCCACATTAAATATCTAAGGTTAGCCCACTTGCACGTATACTTAAAAACATGAAGTTTTTTAACCGATTGGGGCCAATTTCAGAAAAGTGGAAAAAACAAAAATGCCTTCATACCAACGCTTTAAGCCGTTAGTACAAAGGCAAAATTCTCAAAATCGGGAAAACAGGATTCGAACCTGCGACCTCTACGTCCCGAACGTAGCGCTCTACCAAGCTGAGCTATTTCCCGTTCAATAAAAAACCCACCGCTTACGGTGGGTTTTTAGATAGAGCGGAAGACGGGATTCGAACCCGCGACCCCCACCATGGCAAGGTGATGTTCTACCACTGAACTACTTCCGCAAGACAGGTATTATTATAGCAAACCAAGTTGAATTTGCAACTACTTTTGTCAAATAATTCAAAAAATATCGGTATGGGCAATAAGACAAGGCTTATCAATGTTAGGCAGTGCAAGCTGAATGACTTTGTCAGACTTGACGCTTTCTGCCAAGAAAAGCTATTATTTACCTACACGATACCGATTTTATCAAGGAGCAGAACATGCAGACAGCTATCGAACAACTCGCCCAATCGTCCGACCAAGACTTGCGCTTCACTGACGCACAAGTCAACTTTATGCTCAAGAATGTAGGTAATCTTGATCCGCACCTACGCGATAAACTGGTCTATACCCTGTTTGCTCGCGGCTTTAATCTTGATGCCTTTACTTCCCAGCAAGTGGAAACAATTATTGCAACCTTTATCAAGGAACAAAACTTATTTAAGGGGATAGGCCAACCCCAAAACGACTTGGTTTTCTTGCGCACTTTTAGTGCGCTACTGGGTGGATTAATTATAGACAAGGACAGCAAGCAGGCAATCCTAGCGGATAAACAGCGGCAACTCCTATTTGATTGGAGTATTGCTTATTTAAACCAAGAAAAAGACTACCGCGGCTTCGTCCCTGGCAAGGGCTGGGCTCACGCCGTAGCCCACGGCAGTGACTTTCTAAGTGCCACACTCAGTCATCAAAAGTTCACCTGTACTAATGAAGACGAGCTTTTTACTCTAATCAAAACGATTTGGCACAACATGCAAGCGCCCTTCATTGATGATGAAGAGCAGCGCATCGCCTCTGCCTTTTATCTGGGCGTTCATGCTGGAAATGTCACTTCTGCTGGATTCACACGTTTTGTCTGCCAGTTCGATACAAGCCTGAACCAGGAGATTGACTGGGCTAAGCAGGTCGACTGGTACCGCCTCTCCAGTTGGCAACGACTTTTACAGAATTGGTACTTTTTCTTTTCGCAAGATGAAGAAATCCGTACTGTCTTAAACGCGAAAATCATGACCTACTATACCCAAATGGGTTATCAAGTTGACTAGTGACTTTTGTTAGCTGCTAAAATCAGCTTAAGCACATAAAGTCCCAAAGTCGTTTGGCTTTGGAACTTTATTCAAGCATTATTTTTTACATCATCTGCCGTATTTATTGGCTGCAGTTGGTTGCCATAGCTGTATTTTACAGTTGAGTTGCGATTTCTTTTGCACCTTTCTCGGCAACAGGAACTGTCTGCGTGATTTTACTAGGATCAGGTCTATTCCAGTTTACCAATACTTCTTGAAGTTCGACAGTTCTGTAGCGTAGCTGCTCAGCTCAAATTGGGCGTAATTTCAATATTTTCATCCGCCAGCTTAATAACGTAATCGCATTGCTGCCAGACTGCCGGGTCGTGCGTGGCAATCACAATCGTGGCCGCTGGATCAAAGCTTGTTAGAAGGGACTTGATTACCATTTGTCCGTTCTCTGCATCAAGCGAGCCCGTTGGTTCATCAGCGAAAATTACCTTGGGGTTCTTTAACATTATGCGCGCTAGCGCCACCCGTTGCTGCTCGCCGCCACTTAAGGTGTAGACCTTTTGTTGCAGGGACAAGTAATCAAGTCCTACTTGTCTCAGGGCTGCCTGCAGCTTGCTATCTCTTGCCGCTTTAGCTAGCTTCTGATTAGCTAAGCCCAGGCGCAGGTTCTGCTTAACTGTCTCCGTGTCAATTAAGGCGAAGTTTTGAAACAGAAAACCACAATATTCGCGGTAGAGCTTCCACTGGTTTTTGGGTTTAACGCTTAAGTCATCAATCCATACTGTACCGGTGGTCGCCTCTTCTAAGCCGCTTAAGACGTTGAGCAAGGTTGTTTTACCTGTACCACTCTTGCCCACAATGGCATAGCTCTTGCCAGTCTCCAGCCTGCAATTAATCTCTGCCAAAATCGTTTTTTCTTTGAATTTTTTGGTCAGGTGTTCTACTTTAATCATTTTGATAGCTCCTAATTTCCGTGGTTGAGGGTAGTTAATAAATTATGCTCTGCTCGCCGCCAGGTCAGTAAGATCACTAGCGCCTCGATTAGCAGGTAAATTAGCGCCCCTGGCAATAAAGACAGGGCCTGCAGCTTGGCTAAGACCAGGGCCATGATCACCAAGTCTAGCCCTAGATTCGCAAGTAAGAATAGCCCCACCAATCTGGCATTAGACTTGCCAAAGACCCGGTAGATTGCCATTCGGCGCCGCTGACTCTGCAAGAAGGTTGAACTAACGAAGACGATAATGAACAAGAGCTGCAAGAATGACAATACCGCCGTGAGGGTCAACATGAGCAGCTGCTTTCTAGCCCTAGTCTGGTATTTTGCTAGCAGTGCTTTTTGACTAGTAATACCCGTAACATAAGGAGACAAGCCTAGCTGCTTAACTAATCGCTTAAGCAGTTTAATATTTGGAAATCGAACCATTTTTTGACTAATCGTTGCCAAATAAAAGTTATCTGATAACAACTTATCATTCACAAGGACAATCAAGGGATCAGTCGAGATTGCCGCTAAAATATCATTATAGCTAATTGTATAATTAAAAATCCTTTGACCACTAGCAATGGGAACAATCTCAATTGGCGGCAGCTTTTTTCTTTCTTTATGGTAGTAATTGGGTAAGGTATTTTGAAAATTAATTAACCTTTTTAGTTGCTTTTTAGCCTGTTTTACTTGGCCTAGGCGGTCTTGCGGGACATAGACGACCATCTTATTGTTGGCATTTTTAATCTGCTTAGACTTGAGCTCACTCTTCTTGATAAAGTCATTATTGGCAATAATTACATTGCCATTTTCAGGATCCGTATCTCGCACAGGTGGATAATATAGTTGAGAATTACGTGTAACTATCACCCCTGGTGTTTGCACTACTAACTGGTGGGCCATTTTACCTACTTGCTTCTCTTCGCGCCCATCTTGAGTTTGCCAATTAATCTCGAGTTGATAACCGCCTTTTTGTGATTGCACCTCTTTAATTATATTGGTGTCCCTAGTATAAATCCTACTGTGGTTAGTTAAAGAAATGCCATTAGCCATAATCAAGGCTAGCAAAAGTACTTTCAAGGTATAGCCAATCAGTAAAAAGGGGCGCGTATTTTCTGCGCCCTTGATTGCCGCATAAGGATCAATTAAGACTAAAACAAGATAAGATAAAGCATTAAGGCAGAAAAAACCCAACAATACTATTAACAACAGGGCTAAAGCATAGGGCAAAAAGAAGAACCAACCGCTAGACGTGAAGGTAACTAATCCCCAAACAACCATTACTATCGTAATTATGCCTAGAGCTAAACTTAATAATGGCAATTCGTCTTTTAAATCCGACTTGATTATCTGCCGGTTGCTTAAACCATTAATCTTCATGACGGCGTAGGCCTTGAAACGGTAGACCTTCTCTAGGACCATTACAATAAATAAGATGCCGATAATACCAAGAAAGACAATTAGATTGTCTTGAGAAAGATTAGACAAAAGCAGCTGCAGGAAAGTTTGCGGTGATAGGGAGATATCCGCAGCTCGGACCTTTAATCCGTGTGCACGAAGTTCCGCAAGCAACTGTCCTAGAGTATCATTATTTGCATTGGTACAATAAATTCCTTTAGTATCTTCTAACTGTAACTCTTTATCCGTGAGTTGTTTAATGGTCTCGCCTTGATAAAGTGAGTAGTTGCTAGTCTTGCCCCCAAAGTCATAAACTATTTTGCTTTGGTGACCGTTAAACTTATTGATACGTAATTTAACCAAAGAAATATTTTCGTCCCCAGCGAATTTTTTTAATTCATTAAAAAAAGGCTTTTTACTAATTTTTTGGGTGACCTCTTTACTAGTAAGTTCTTTCCTCCATTTGTTAAGCAGCTTGGTGTTCCACCCAGCAACTTCCACAATAGTACTGTTATGCGGAATCGAGTTATTATCATATTCACGAACCAGTCCAGCAAATAATGCGATTGCAGCAAGAGTAATTAGTGAGTAAAGGATGATTTTTAGTTTACGCAACATCTGTAAAACCTCATCTTATAACAAAAACTCACGATTAAATTTGTATCGTGAGCTTAAGTAATATTAATTAATCCACATTATAAAACATAGCGTTTCCCAACTTAGCTTTGGGAGCGGACGCTCTTGATTGTGTACCTTTTTGCCGCCAGCCACTACTGATAGTATCAGCAAAATATCCTGGTCTTACAGATGATTTATGCAACCTACGTTTATGTTGGTAATATGACCAAACATACGTACTGCCGACACCGTAATTCCACATGCCACCCTCTCTTTTTTTAGATGCCCGCAAATTTAAGCTGTCATTATCCACAGTTCCTGAATGCACCTCTTTGGGAGTTGACCCAAGCGTAGGAACGATTGCTATGCCAAAAAGAACAACTAAAGTTACACCAGCAACAATTTTATTTAATTTATTCATAACATTTCTCTTCCCAACTACAAAATAATCTTTATATTAAGGATGATAACCCAACTTTTTTGAAGAAATCCCAAACTAGCATATTTACTACTTTTAGCGTAAATATGCTAGTTTTAACCAATGAATAGGTCAATATCTTATTTATTTTCTGCTAGAAAGTCCTCAAGTCCTCTGCTGTATTTACTCATACCTGACTGGTCAACATTGCGAATAACGTCGCGGCATTGGTCCAAATATTTTTTTCTGATTTTTCACGGTAATTCAACAAACTAGTAAAAAACAATAGCAAATTCTTGTAAAAGTATATTTCCGGCGTGGTTGCAAATGCTTGGGCCCTGTTAGCAAAGAATTTCGCTTCTTGATAACGCTTCTCCTTAATACAAAAAATCAACATGTTAATTACTATTCCCAAAACATATTTTTGGCTAGATATTGAATCATTGTCTTTAACTTGTTCAAGCACACGTTTGGCAATGACTAAATTATCGTCCAAGCTATAAAAAACTATACATTTGCAGTAGAGGTTAAGAGTTTCTGTATCAAAATTATCAACAACAAAGATTCGTTCTTTTAGTTTTTCTAGAGTAGCGGTATTAATGCTAGTATAATCATCATCAATGATGGCCAAGTAGATATCAATCAGCATTAGGTGATCTTCATTATTCAACAAATCGCTGTGGACAATTTTATCGTAGAGCTTGAGCAAGTCAGCTTTTGCCCCGCTATAATACGCCTTGTTAATAGCAAGATATAGTGCCTGTTCTTCTTTGCTTATGCGGTAATCATGTGGATCAAGCTGTTCAAAAAACTTTATTACCGAAATTTTATTTGCATGCAATAGCCTAATCAGATCTTCTGCCGAAATTCTGTTTAGTCCTCTTTCTACACGTGCATAAAAAGACGGACTGAGTGCAGTTCCCGCCCATTCTTTTTTAGTTTTTGCTTGCGTTAAACGATACTTTCTTAGTAATTCACCGATGGTCATTTTCCTACACCTCATGACGTTATTTGCTAACCCCAGTTTAACTGATTGCTAATAATAATGACAGCTAAACTTAATGTGCTTAAAGATAAGCAACATTAATAGCGCTTGCTTTTAATAAAAAATTATACAAAAAAAGAGACCTCAGTCTCTTTTTTGTTAGCTAGCCAATCAGCTAGTATTACTTGTTTTTGTGTTCCAGATCTGCTTGCACTTCGCGTTCGATATCTTCAATCTTCTCAGGACGCATCGTCGGAAAGAGCAAGACGTCACGGATTGCTGGCGCATCAGTCAAGAGCATGACCAGACGGTCGATCCCAATTCCAAGGCCGCCAGTTGGTGGCATACCATATTCCATAGCCCGCAGATAGTCCTCATCAATCATATCTGCTTCATCATTTCCAGCTTCACGCTCAACCATCTGTGCCTCGAAACGCTCACGTTGATCGTCTGGATCATTGAGCTCAGAGAAGGCATTGCCATACTCTTCACCCATGATGTAGATCTCAAAGCGGTCAGTGAAGCGAGGATCATCAGCGTTCTTTTTCGCTAACGGAGAAATCTCTACTGGGTGACCGTAGACAAAGGTCGGGTCAACGATTGTTTCTTCACAATACTTCTCAAAGAAGGCATCAATGATGTGGCCTACGTTCCAAAAACTTTCAACCTGAATCTTATGATCGCGGGCTACTTGTGTTGCCTCTTCCAGACTCATCTGCTGCCAAAAATCAACACCCGTCTTTTCCTTAATGAGGTCGACCATATGCACGCGCCTAAACGGCTTACCCAGGTCAATCTCAGTTCCCTGGTAAGTAACCTTACCATCGTCAGTAACAACGCTGGCGGCAGCGCGGATGATTCCCTCGGCCTCATCCATCACGTCGTGGAAATCCCAGTATGCAGCATAAGTTTCCAACTCGGTGAATTCTGGATTATGGTGGGTATCTAGTCCTTCATTTCTGAAGACCCGGCCAATCTCGTAAACCCGTTCCATGTCACCTACAATTAGCCGCTTAAGTGGCAGCTCAAGGGCAATTCTCATGTAAAGGTCAATGTCGAGAGCATTGTGGTGGGAAATAAAGGGACGAGCTTCAGCCCCGCCTGGAATATTGTGCAAAACAGGGGTTTCGACTTCCAAGAAATCTTTGTCATTCAGGAAGTCCCTGATTGCCTGAATAATCTTGGTCCGATGAACAAAACGCTCGTAACTAGCCCGGTTAGAAATCAGATCAAGGTAACGTTGGCGGTAGATCTGCTCGACATCTTTCAGGCCATGATACTTATCTGGCAGGGGCCGCAAGGCCTTCGACAAGAAGGTAATGTGTTGGGCACGAAGCGTCAATTCACCCGTGTCTGTCTTCATGACTTCGCCTTCAATGCCCAAGAAGTCACCGATATCAGCTTTTTTGAAAATCTGATAGTTTTCTTCGCCAACCATATCCTTACGCACATAAATCTGCACTTTGCCTGTACGGTCATAAAGATCAGCAAAACCGACCTTACCCTTGCCCCTTTTTGCCAGCATTCTGCCGGCAATCTTGGTTTTAGGCAATTCCGCGTTCAACTCATCCTTGTCTTCACCAAGATATTTTTCATTCAAGGTACGAGCTAGGTCTTGCCGGTCAAACTTCCTCATGCCAAAAGGTTCAATGCCCTTTTCCCGCAGCTCTTCCATTTTTTGGCGGCGAACAATCAATTGGTCGTTCATTTCATTTTTAGCCACTTATTTTTCCTCCATTATACTTTTGCTTCTGTTCTAGCAGCGCGCTGAGCCTGCCTTTTTTCATGATCTTCAACAAAGTTATCCAGCAAATCATATACTTCTTGTGCAGTCCAAACTTCGTTTATTTTAGCACGGGTCCGCGCCGAGCGGGGAATTCCCTTTAAGTAATAGGCCGCTTGTTGCCGAAATTCTGGCACGGCGATTTTTTCGCCCTTCAGTTCAACCAGACCGCGTAGCTGATGTTCAGCAGTTGCAACCCGCTCACGCACGCTCTGCGGTGGTAACTTTTCACCACTTTCCAGGTAGTGCACCATATCTTTTAAAATCCACGGGTTACCTAAAGCGGCGCGTCCGACCATAACAGCAGTGCAGCCGATTTCCTTCAGGGCTTTTTCAGCCAGTTCAGGCGTAGCCACATCACCATTAGCCACAAACGGCACGTCAAGCACCTGAGCAACATCATGCAGTGTTTCCCAATCTGCTACTCCCTGATACATCTGCTTGCGCGTTCTGCCATGCATTGCAATCATCGCTGCTCCCGCCTCTTGCGCAGCTAGGGCATTTTCGACGGCAAAGATATGTTTACGATCCCAACCTATCCGCATTTTTACGGAAACCGGCTTAGACACATTTTGTACAACCTTGTGCACCATCTGGTAGATCTTATTGGCATCAAGCAACCACTTAGAGCCAGCATCCGTCTTAGTGATTTTCGGAACTGGACAGCCCAGATTGATATCAATAATATCAGCTGCCGTGTGCTGGTCGATGTACTGCGCTGCTTCTAGCAGCGTTTCTTCTGATCCGCCAAAAATCTGAATACTCATTGGGTGCTCACGCGGATCAACTTTCATCATTGACATTGTCTTCTTATTGCGATAAATAATTCCATGATCGGAAATCATTTCGCACACTACCAACCCAGCACCAAATTCTTTGCAAATTAACCGAAAAGCCGAGTTTGACACCCCAGCCATCGGGGCCACAACAACTCGGTTGGGTATGGTTATATCGCGAATCTTCCAGCTATTATCCACCAAATCATCCTCTCATTCCTTTAATATCATAACAAAAGGGCCCAGATAAGCAAAATATCAAGCTACCAAGTAGATCGAATTACTTTTCAAGCAAAAATTTGCCAGGAGCGATCCGATTATAGTAGCGCAAAAAGGCCTTCTTGCTAGAATCATCAACTGCCAGATGGATTACGCCAGCATTTTGCACTTCACCAATGGCCGCAATGCTTGGTACCTGCAGAATTTTTTGAACCAATGCCCGTGAAGCTGTCCCATGAAAAACAACCATCACAGACTCATCCACATGCTTCTGCACAAGGTCTTGCCAGAAGTCTTGCAAGCGTGCACCTAGGTGTTCATAGCTTTCGCCAGTGGAATATTCACTATAATTTTCAGTAAAATAGCCCAGTTCATCAAAAACCTGAGGATAATTGGCGTGAATTTCGGCAATCGATTTACCGTCCCAGTTACCATAATCCATTTCTTTCAAACGATCATCAAAGATAATCTGGTGCCTGCCTTGGTCAACTATTTCCGCGGTCTCCTGGGCGCGCGCCAGCGGACTTGCATATACATGGTCAATCTTACTAGTATCAAAACTGTCACGTAAAGTCTCAGCCTGCTTAATTCCGGTTTGATTTAAGGGCAAGTTGGTTCCTGAACCATTAATCGCATCGGTCTTATTGGTATCAGTCTGACCATGACGCACAATATACACATTTAGCATTAATTACACTCCTTATTTACTAATTCAACTTCTCTATTATAGCAAAGTTGGTTGTTGCCGCCCACCTGACCTTGGGGCTAAAAAGCTCTGCTACATGTTTTCTGGCAGGCGAACGACCTCATCGTAATACTGGAGTTCAGCTGTTCGGTGCACAATGCTGATAACAGTTGTTTGTGGCAAATACTTGACAATCATCTTGTAAAGCCGGTCAATTGATTTTTCATCCAAGTTACTCGTGATTTCGTCTAGCAGTAAGATCTCTGGTTGCATCACAATTGCCCGTAAAAAAAGAATCTTTTGTTCCTCACCGCCTGAAATTTTGGTTTTGAAATCACCTGGGGTTTTACTGGTCAGCTCATTAACCGAGCTAATTAAGGTATCTAACCCAAGTTCATTATCCTTCCTTATTGATATCAGCCACTTAGCCTAGTTGCTAGACCGGTTAGTCAAGATAGTTGCGAGCTCTTGTTCAGAAAAGTTGTACTTCTTTCCACAAAAGTTGCAGGTTAGTTCAGCACCATGATCTTCTTTGATCATCTCTTCCAGTTGCTGTGTTTTGATTGTTGCTAAGATTTTACCATACTTTTCTTTGGAACAATCACACTGATAAGCAACCGATTCCTTAGCTAAAATCTTGCAATCTGTCCCCAAGATTTTGACTGCTAGCTGTTCGGGGGTCATTCCATCCAAAAAAGAAGTCGAAAGAATCGGCAACTCGTTAATCCGTTCAATTGTCTTAGTAATCAAACTGTCGCTAGCTCCCGGCAGAGCCTGTAACATAAAGCCACCGGCTGCACCAATCGTATTATTAGGCTTAACAAAGACTGACAATCCCACCGCTGATGGAATCTGTTCAGACTTAGTCAAGTAGTAAGCCACATCTTCTGCAATTTCGCCTGAAATAATCGGGACTTGCCCCGTATACGGCTCTTTCAGGCCAAGATCTTTAGTCACCTCGAGCCACCCCTTACCGACTGCCGTTTTTACATCAATATGGCCGTTTGCTTTTGCTGGTAAGGCAATATGAGGATTTTTTACGTAGCCCTTGACTGCTAAATCAGACTGCGCCGTTACCACAGTCGGCCCCACCGGACCGTCACCAAGCAGACGTACAGTTAACTCCTCTTGGTCAGTTAATTCAGCACCCGCCAGTAGCACACCTGCCAGCAGCGTCCGGCCAAGCACGGCCGAGGAAGCGGACCAAGTATCATGTCTAGTCTGTGCTTCTTGGACAAGCTCTGGGGCTACAATTGTTAATAGCCGCAAATTTTTACTTTGATCAATGGCCTTAATTAAATAATCACTCATCTTATTCTCCTAAAAAAATAGAGCCCGGTTAGGCCCTATTCATTATTAAATTTACTGATCGTCATCTTGGTTAGAATCAGATTCTGTTTCACTGTGCTTAGCATCAGACTGAGCAGAAGTGGTTTTGCCGGAAGAGCTATTTGCAGATCTGTGAGGACGTGCAGGTTTTTCTGGATTTTCCGGATTATTTTCTTCGGTCTTTAGATTCTTCTCTAAAGGTGTTTCAGCCTTTTCAGCAGTAGCCGCATCCTGATCTCTAAGTTCTTGTGCTTCTACAGAATTTGCTGTAGTAGCTTTCTTCTCAGCAGCTGCCTTAGCCTCTTCATAAGTTGAAGCTTTAGACTCACTTGGATATTCTTGCTCTGCTTTTTCTGGCATCTTACCAGTTTGGTAAAGCGACATAATCTGCTTTTCATCTAGAGTTTCATACTTCAGCAAGGCTTCTGCGATAATCTGATGTTTTTCACGATTATTTTCAACAATTTCAACGGCCTTGGTGTGGGCCTCGTCAAGCAATTTTTTAACGGCTTCGTCAATCTTCGCGGCAGTTGCCTCACTGTATGGCTTAAAACCATAAGGATTGGACTCACCCTCTTTTTCAAGTTCAACCATGCCCAAGGAATCAGTCATACCATAATTTACTACCATGCTATGAGCAATCTGCGTTGCCTGCTCAAAGTCGTTAGAAGCACCAGTTGACTGGTCGCCAACCACTACTTCTTCACCGGCGCGGCCACCCATCAGACCGACAATTTGTTCCATTAACTGCTTTTTAGTTAACAAAAATTCGTCATCTTTAGGCAACATTAAGTTGTAGCCACCAGTACGCCCGTGAGGCACAATTGTCACCTTGCGAACCGTCCGTGAATCGCTTAGTACCAACCCACAGATCGAGTGACCTGCTTCGTGGAAGGCGACCCGGCGCCTTTCCTTCTTTGAAATCAAGCTGTTCTTCTTGGCTGGACCAGCGATTACCCGATCTTCAGCCTCGTCTAGGTCAGCAGCTGCAATCTTCGATCCATCACGCCGGGCTGCTAGCAAAGCCGCCTCGTTCAACAAGTTAGCTAGGTCAGCTCCAACAAATCCTGGAGTCTGACGGGCAATTTCTTTTAGATCAACGTCAGCCGCCAACGGCATATTTTTGGCATGGACCCGTAAAATCGCTTCCCGTCCCCGAACATCTGGACTACCAACTAAGACCTTTCGATCAAAGCGACCTGGACGCAGTAAAGCTGGATCTAGAACATCAGAACGGTTGGTAGCTGCAATGACGATTACACCTTCGTTACCTTGGAAACCATCCATTTCAACCAGTAATTGGTTCAGAGTTTGCTCACGTTCATCATTACCACCACCAGCGGCATTACCACCCCGACGCCGACCAATTGCATCGATTTCATCAATAAAGATAATACTTGGTGCACTCTTTTTGGCATTAGTAAACAGGTCACGCACACGGCTGGCACCAACACCGACGAACATTTCAACGAAATCGGAACCTGAAATTGAGAAGAACGGTACATTAGCTTCACCTGCAACAGCACGCGCAAGCAATGTCTTACCAGTTCCTGGAGGGCCTTCAAGTAGAACCCCGGATGGAATCTTAGCCCCGAGCTTAGTAAACTTGGCCGGATTCTTTAAAAACTCGACAACTTCGACTAACTCCTGCTTTTCTTCCTCTTCACCAGCAACATCCGAGAAACGAACCTTGTTCTTCTTAGGATCTTCTGGCTTCACATGCGAACGGCCAAAATTCATAATGCCGCCGCCATTACCACCACGACCACCGCCACTGCTCTGGCTAATCATCATCCAGAGCATGACGATAAAGAGCACGGTCGGAATAAGCAGTACCACAGTTGAAATCCAGTTGCCCGACTGCGACTCTCCTTGAGTGGTCATCTTAGTATTGCTTTTTTCAGCTAAACCCTGTACATCAGACACACTCGCATCATTTTGCAGCATTGTAGTTGAAAAACGTTCTACCTTAGATTGTGTCTTACCACCAAAGAAGTCAAAACTATTCTTTGACTTACTTTGGCTTTCTTGTGCCTGGCGATAGCTACCTGACACAGTATAGATGCCATTGGCAGGCTGAACATTGAAATTCTTAACTTTGCCTTGGCGCAAATCTTTCACAAATTCTGAGTAGCTAATATTCTCGCTGCGGCCAGAATTATCATTTCCGCCGAGTGCCCAGTTGATTCCGCCAATTAAGACAAGGAAAACAACTATATAGAATAAGCCATTTGAAAACAGCCGATTCCGGTTATTCTTCATAAAAAACCTCCGCAAAGTCTCTAAAGGATATACGATAAAAGTTTATCACAAATTCTACCTTTGCTCTAACATTTTAGATTTTCTTATTAATTCTCAACATATAGGTAATATTCTGCTAAACCGGCAGCGGCCTGCTGATTACGATATGTCTCTTCCACAAAGACCACTTGCTGGTCGGCATAAATCGCCAAACAGTATGGTCGCAAAGCGTTGGGTATCCCAGCTTGAGCGAACTTCTTTTTGCTTTTGACATGGTGGCCATTCTTTAACAGTAGTCTTTGTCCCTGTTTTAGCGGACCAACCTTGAAAGCCGCCGCACGCGGGGCAACAAACTGGCCCAGCAAGTGGCCGCCTGTGCGGGCCTGCTTTACAAGGATGAAACGGCGCTGGCCATAGGAGAATTCGTGCCCTAATTCAATTGCAGCCGGCGCAATCGTGAAGGTTGGTCGCTGTTTAAGCAGGTAAAAGTATCCCTGATAAGTTAACAGCTCAAAGCCAGTTAAATGGTCATTGACTCGGCGGTGCCAGTTCTGCCAAATAAAGTACTGCCAGTATCCGGTTTGCTGGTCAGCTGATAAATGCGCTAACGCGCTTTGAGGCAACCGCAACGCCACCGCCAGAAAACTTGTAGGCTGAGGCAAAGAGGCATAAGACTGTGCAACTTGGCTGGTCATTAAATCAACCTGCTTGCTGAAGCGCAAGGCACTCTGCGTGAGCTGAGGATTTTCCTGCTTTAGTAATGGAATAATATGATGGCGCAGTCGATTGCGCTGCGTGTCATCTTCTTGATTAGACTCATCTTCAACAAAGGGAATCTTATTCTCCCGGTCGTAATTCAGCAGATCAGTTTTAGTAACCGTCAAAAGCGGCCGCAACAATAACTTGCCATGCATTCTGCCAATGGCTTTAAGACTGTTCATTTCACTAGGATTACCTGAGCGAATGAACTTCAGCAAAATATTCTCAACCAGGTCGTCGAGATGGTGTGCAGTCAACAAATAATCGCCACCATTTTGCTCCATTACCTGGTCTAAAAACTGATAGCGGGCCAGCCGAGCCGCTGCTTCAAGTCCAGAATCTGGGTGCAAGCGCTGGGGCCAGATGCCATCTACAACCTTGATTCCTTTATCCTGGCTATACTTAGCCAGCGTCGCGCTTTCGCAGTGCGAAGTGGGTCTCAATTGATGGTCGAAATGGGCGGCCAGCAGCTGAAAATGATACTTTTGCTTTAGCTGATTGAGCAGGTCAAGTAAGGCCATTGAATCGGGACCACCACTGGTCGCAACTACCAGCGTTTTATCTGATAGGGGGATTGCACTGCCTTTAAAAAAACCTTCAATTTGCATATTTAGTCAGTTCTTGTTCTAGTTTTTTAATTTCAACTTGAGCGCTCTCTACCGTATGAGATAACGTCGGCAAAAAGTTCACCGCAGTTATCTGCGTAAACTGGTTAGTAGGATCGATTAGGGCCGGATCATTGACCCGCATTCGCGACAAGCCTATTTTGCCGCGATTAATCTGGCTTACCACCACGCGCAAAGTCTGCCCAACTTGATATCGACGGCGCTCACGGGGCCAATTATCACCAAAGTCACTATAGTGAATCAAGCCAGATTTATTATGGGCTAACGTTAAAAAAACACCCAAATCACTAACATTGTTCACGACGCCAGTAAGACGTTGTCCAACTTGATATCTCATTAATTGTTATTTTTTCCCTCGGGTAGATTATAGACCACCTCGTTAGGCTTGGAATATAAGAACTTAGAGCGCACTAACTTAGCAACATAATCTGGATCTTTAAGGTCATCACGCTTAGCGGACAAAGTGCGTTTTTGGTCGTTAATCTGCTTGAGTGACTGTTTAGAAGCCTGTACTTGCTCATTAATCTGGTTGGTCTGCCGTTGTGCATAGACAATTTGGCAACCTAAAAAAATAAACAAAAGCGCAAAACCCGCGATAATACGATTACGCCGAACCCGGTGTACTTCTTTGGCTCTTTTTTCTTTTTTATTTCTTAAACGCGTCATCCGTTCTTCCGGGCTAAGCGAGTTATAGATACGTGGTCCTTTCATGATTTTTACCCTCTATTTACTAAAACAATACTGGGTTTATTATAACAATGGCCTTTCTAAAAGTCATTACCTATCCCGAAATTAGTCAATTAATTCATATAATTCACTGGCCTCGGCCTTTTTGGTGGTTTCACGCACTTCACAAACTCTGGCCTTAACTTGCCGAGAGCCATAGCCAACCTCAATCACATCGCCCACCTTGATTTCATAGCTGGACTTAACTACCCGGTCGTTCACCTTAATGCGGCCCTGATCAGCCATTTCTTTAGCGATTGGCCGGCGTTTAACTAAACGGGATACTTTTAAAAATTTATCGATTCTCATTTTTTACCTCTTTAATTATCTTTGAATAATGGCCGTCACTGCAGTCATGAAGGTCATCAATTCATTGAATAAGCTACGTGTCTGCAGTCCGGCTGGTAATTCTAACAATACCACTAACCGCTTTTGCGGCGTTAAATTGATTTTAGTTTTGAACGAGACATGTTCCAATGCCTTAAAAATATTTGGTCCGGTCAATTCCGTGGATGCCTGTACTTGAAACTCCACTTTGACTTGCTGCTTTGCCCTCACCATGGTCAGAACCTGAGCTAAATCCGCAGCGGCTTTGACCTGAGAAATAGCTAGTAAGTTTTCCACGGGCTTAGGATAATCACCAAAGCGGTCAATCAATTCATCCTGAATTTGGGCAATTTCATCTACCCCTGCTGCCTTAATTTTCTTGTAAAATTCAATCTTTTCTTCTTGGTCAGCAATGTAGCTGTTGGGAATATAGGCTTCAAGGCCCAAGTCAATTTCAGCATTACTCTTTGCCCGTCTGGGCTTACCCTGACGGTCTTTAATGGCATCAGCGAGCATTTGAGAGTAGAGGTCATAGCCAACACTATCGATGAAGCCGTGTTGTTGAGCGCCAAGCATGTTACCAGCACCGCGAATTGATAAATCGCGCATGGCAATCTTGAAGCCTGAACCCAGTTCGGTAAAGTCCCGGATTGCTTCCAGGCGCTTTTCGCCTACTTCAGTCAAAACTTTATTAGGTTGATAGAGGAAGTATGCATAAGCCAAACGCGCACTTCGGCCAATCCGGCCGCGTAGCTGATATAACTGACTTAGGCCGTAGTGGTCAGCATTTTCAACAATCATCGTATTAACGTTCGGCATGTCAATGCCCGTTTCAATGATGGTTGTTGTTACTAAGACGTCAAATTCTCGGTTTAAAAACCGGTAAAGAATGTCTTCCATCTGATTCTTACTCATCCGGCCATGGACGCTGGCAATGCGGGCAGTAGGCAGCAGCTTTTGCAATTCAGTAACTACATCTTCAATATCACCAATCCGGTTGTGCAAGTAAAAGACCTGGCCAGCGCGTTGCATCTCCCGCAGGCAGGCATCCTTGATGACGCTGGGAAGCTGTTCCATTACATAAGTCTGGATGGGATAGCGATTCGCTGGCGGCGTCTCCATTACCGATAAGTCGCGCACGCCGACCATTGACATGTGTAACGTCCGCGGAATTGGCGTTGCCGTTAGAGTTAAGACGTCGATATTAGCCTTGAGCTCTTTTAGTCGCTCTTTATGTTTAACGCCAAAGCGCTGCTCTTCATCAACAATTAACAGTCCCAAGTCCTTGAACTGAACATCCTTAGACAAGAGGCGGTGAGTTCCAACCACCAGATCAAGCTCACCAAGCTCCAGCCTATGAACAATTTCTTTAGCTTCGGCGATCGTTTGAAAGCGTGACAAAACTGCATAGTTAACCGGGAAATTTTTGAACCTGTCCACAATTGTTTCATAATGCTGCTGGGCTAAAATGGTCGTTGGCACCAAAAAAGCAACTTGCTTGCCAGCCTCGATTGCCTTGAAGGCAGCGCGCAAAGCTACCTCAGTTTTACCAAAGCCAACATCCCCAACCAGTAAGCGATCCATCGGCCGCGCTTGTTCCATATCGTGCTTAACTTCAGCGATTGACCGCAACTGGTCAGGAGTTTCTACATAAGGGAAGGCGTCTTCAAACTGGTGCTGCAATTCATCATCTGCAGCATAGGCGTAACCCTTTTCTGCTTCACGCTTGGCATACAAATCAATCAGGTCATCAGCAATATCTTCGACCTTGGATTGTACCTTATGTTTGGTTTTGGCCCACTCGCTGCCACCCAACTTGTTAACGTGTGGTCGCTTCCCCTCTGAGGCCACATACTTTTGCACCAACTTCAACTGGTCAGCTGGTACAAACAGCTGGTCACCATGCTGGTAAGTGATGGTAATATAATCGCGCTTAAGGCCGTTATTTTCTAGTGTTTTAATCCCTTCAAAGCGACCAATACCATGATTCACATGGACAACATAGTCGCCAGGCTTGAGTTCCGTGTAACTGCGCAACCGTTGGGCATTTTCCAGCGTTTTAATCCTGCGAGTGTGGTGGGTAGTTTTATTAAATAATTCGTGTTCAGTCAAGTAGACTAAGTTGTTATTAGGTAGGGTAAAGCCGCTGGCAAAAGCACCGACCATAATCTGCGTTTGGCCTTCAGTCAGTTGATCTGGCTCAACTATTGGCACTTCTAACCCAAATTCCGTCAAAGTCTGGTTAATTTGTCTTGCTCTTTTGGCATTATCAGCCTGCAAGATGACAGTCTGCCCCTTCTTTTGGTAAGAAGCCAGTTCTGTCTTCAACAAGGGCAGCTGACTAAAGAATTGTTCGGGCTGCCGCGTCGGCCAGTCAAATAACTGCCCCAACCGAATCCGACCAATACTCCGCTGAAAAAGTGAAAAGTAAATATGATGGTGCTGATCACCAGACCATGTTTGCGAAAAGTTCGTCCGCAGTTCCTGCCCTGGAAGCATTGCGCCCGTTTTGAGTTCATCATCAACAAAGCCAGCATTCTGTTGGTCAACCGTCTGCACCGCTTGATCGATTAGTGGCCAGTCATCAAGCATAACCAAACCATCTTGCCCCAAATAATCGAGTAGAGTACTCGGTTGCGCAATTAGGTAGTCAACTAAAAAAGCATAATTTTGCGGCAGCGTTGCGTTTTGCAAGTCATCAACAACTTGGGCAAAATGCTCTTGGACTGCCTTGGCTGGAGCCGGGGCTGCTGCCATCGCCTGCGTAATTGCCGCCGCCGCGCGCTTGAAGTCGCTCTCCTGAAAAATCCGGTCTTGAGCCGCTGACACCACAACTTGGTCTAGTTCTTTTTGGCTACGCTGACTGGCTAGGTCAAACTCCTTAACCGTATCAACCTCATCGCCAAAAAATTCAATTCTGACCGGATTTTCACGGTCTAATGGGTAAATATCTAAAATATCCCCCCGCAACGCAAATTCGCCCGGTTTGGCCACCAAATTTTCCCGTTGGTAACCCGCACCAACTAGCCAGCTGGCCAGCTCAGCTAAAACATATTCAGCTCCCGGCTTTAACGCACGTTTAGTAGCTGCATAGTCTTCAGGTTGCGATAACTTGTACTGCAAGCCTTGCGGTACCGTCACCACAATCCCCTGCCGCTGACTTAACAAAAAGTTGAGTGCTTGAATGCGGCTGCTTAATTCATCCGGCGAACTGACTGCGGTCTGCGTGGCAATTGTTGTGTCTACCGGAAAGAGCTGTACACTGCCAACTGGCATCACTGCAACTAACTCACTGAAAAGTTTTTGAGCCTTATTTTCATTTTCTTCAATTAAGATCAGTGGACGGTCAAGTGTAGTCACTATTTGTTTTAAGAGCAGACTAAAAGCACCGGCATTGGCGCCCGTGATTAACGAGTTTTCAACTTTGACCGTCTTGGCAATGAAACTGGCCAGGTCACGGTCTTTAGCAATCAGCTTGGTTAAACGCATTTTAATTGTATTGATTCATCAAATCTTGGCTACTTTTTCCGGCAATAAAGTCACCAATTACGTTGCTGGCAGTATCAAAGGCCGCATCCATCAGCTTTTGCTGGTCCTGGTCGAAGCGGGAAAGAACCCAGGAAACAACCGCTGCTGCACTAGCATTATCGGGGTGACGAATACCGATTTTAAGGCGGTTAAAGTCACTTGAGCCTAAGTCACGGATAATACTTTTGATCCCATTATGACCACCGGATTTGCCATTGGCTCGAATGCGAATTTTGCCTAGTGGCATGTCCATATCATCATGGATGATCAGGATATCCTGCGGTGCAACTTTGAAAAAACGCGCAAATTGGGCAACAGCGCGCCCCGATTCATTCATATAAGTTAATGGCTCAAGCAGAATGACGGGGGTGCCGTTAATCACTTGTTTACAATACTTACCTGTGAACTTTTCGCGATCCAGCTGGATGCCATTTTCTGTTAGATACCGATCTAGCGCCATAAAACCAGTATTGTGCTTGGTACCATCGTACTTTTTACCTGGATTGCCCAGGCCTGCTACTATTTTCATCAAATTTCCCCTTATTTTTAGTCGTATTAATGATAGCACACTCAGGCCAGTTCAATTGCAGCAGACTATTACACTTTGATTGCACTACTTAAAAAGACTTTTTAAAATGCCCTACTAGTGCTACACTCTAGTTAATTGACATTTTGACTTTAATTTAACTTTAATCATAATGCACACTATGGTATAATCACTTGAATTATTTTTTGCAATGGAGGCAGTCTCATGCTGATCAAATCTTTAGTTATTAAAAAGGATTACTTAACAACGGTTAACGAACACGCTACGCTTGAGGAAGCATTAGCAATTTTAGAAGATTCGGGCTACCGCTGTGTGCCAATTTTGGACGATACCGGTACCATTTTCCGTGGTAATATCTACAAAATGCACATCTATCGCCATAAGTCCCAAGGTAAGGATATGAGCCTACCGGTCACTTACTTGTTGAAGAATGCTACTAAAACCATCAAGGTTAATTCACCATTTTTTAAAGTTTTCTTCACAATCAAAGACCTACCTTATATTACCGTTCTAGATGAGAGTGGCAAGTTTTATGGGATTCTAACTCACTCACGCCTGCTCGACATGTTATCAGCTGCCTGGAACGTAAAAAGTGGTTCTTATGTGCTGACTGTATTAACTGACAACTCACGCGGAAACTTGGTCAAGATGGCCAAGGTCATTAGTAAGTACACGGCCATTGCAGGGACAATGAGTTTGGATGGATCAAGTTCAGCAGAAAACAGTAACTTTGTGCGGCGCATCCTCTTCACTCTACCGGCGGGCGTATCACTTGAGACCTTGAAAACAATCGTCAGCAAGCTGGAACACAAGGGCTACGTGGTGGCCGAAATTGAGGACCTCCAGGCCGGCATGACCATTATGAGCGACGAAAATCCGGGTATTTATCTCAGTGAACCAGAAGATAATTAATTATCTTCAAGGCACACAACCAAAAAGCACTGCTTATCTATTGAAGCAATGCTTTTTTGTTATCTGCACAAGTAATTGCAGTCAAGTATCTAATGACTTCCCCCGCGCATACCGAGTAAATCTTAGTCATCAGCCAAATATGCTTTGCGTTGCTTTAGCCAGTAGTCTCTATCTGCTGCAGAAAACGTGCGAATTACCCTAGCTGGATTACCAACGGCCAGACTATTTTCAGGTAAGCTCTTAGTAACCACTGCTCCTGCTCCCACTACAGTCTTAGCACCAATCGTTACTCCCGGCAGAATAACTGCACTACCACCTATCCAGACGTCATCCGCCACTGTTATCGGAAGACCATATTCAAGCCCAGCGCTTCTAACTTGAGCATCCAGTGGGTGACCAGCAGTATAAAAACTCACGTTAGGGCCGACCAAGACGTTGTCGCCAAAGGTAATCAAATTTACATCTAAAAAGGTGCAATTTTGATTAGCATAAAAGTTATCCCCTAAGCTTATGTGGCGGCCATAATCTACATACAGTGGTGGATTAATATAAAGATTCTCACCTGCTTTTTTCACCAATTGCCGTTCTAGCTCAATAATTTCAGTTTTATTTTGAATCGGTAATTGATTTATTTTTGAGCTATTATTTTTCCGTGGATCGACCTGTTTTCAGGTTTAATTCTATCTGCCCGATATAATTCTCCGGCCAACATTTTTTTATATTCTTTGTCTGTCGGTTGACTATTTTTCATAACCATTACTCCCAAATTGCTTAATCAATAGTCCTAATGTTGTCCACATCGGCCAACCTTGTGCCACGATTTAATAGCCGTTATAAACCTTCATAATATTCTCGCGGCAGGCGGTCAGAAAGCAGGCAGGCAACTTCATAATGAATAGAATCAACATAGTCAGCCGCTTTTTTTATGCTGTTTGGTGCCGCTGGATCATTAGCAATCAAGACCACTTTCGTACCTACTGGCATTGCATGGGGCAAGCGCACCATCAATTGATCCATACAAATACGACCAACAATCGGACAGTAGCAGTCGCCCACCTTGACGGTAAAACCCTGAAATTTACGGATAAAGCCATCAGCATAGCCCAGCGGAACCGTCCCAATGACTTGGTCACGCTCCGCCAGGTAAGTTGAGCCGTAGCCCACACCTTCTCCTTTGACCACCGTATGAACCTGGACGAGCTCGCTTTCAAGCGATAAGGCCGGTTTTAGCTTAACTTTCATCGGCAGTTCAGGACTGGCCGGATTAGCAGACGGATTAAGGCCATAGATGCCAATCCCGAAACGCACCAAATCGCTCTTTACGCCCTTGTCATACACACTGGCGGCCGTGTTGTCCACATGAATCCACTGCGGCTTTAACTTAAGCAGGTGCTTAAAGTGATCAAAACGGGCTACTTGCTGCTTAAAGTAAGTATCATCACTACTGTCAGCTGAAGCAAAGTGGGTAAACATTCCTTCAACATCAAAGTGCGGATTAGCTTGCAAAAAGTCGTTAGCTGCAAGAAAGTCTGCATCCTCACTAAAACCAATGCGATTCATGCCAGAATCAACTGCTAAGTGAACTTTCAGGCGCAGATTGGCAGCTGTTAATTCTTGGTCGGCCGCCTTGAGCCAAGCTAAAGTTGGTACCGTTAACGAAATATCTGCTGCTGCCGCTAGCCCTGCACAGGCTGGCGGCGTTACCCCCAACACTAAAATGGGCTGCGTAAGGTCTGCTTTACGTAGTTCCAGTGCCTCATCCAAGATTGCCACACAAAAGCCACTAGCACCTGCCTTGACCGCCTCACGAGCAACTCTCACTGCACCGTGGCCATAGGCGTTGGCTTTCACAACTGCAAACAACTTTTGTCCTGGCTCTAAATGGCTTTTTTCTGCTTTAATATTATGTCTTATCGCAGCTAAGTCCACACGTACATGCGCTGGGCGATGTATTCCTGGCACCATTCTTACTTCTCCAAAACAATTAAAGTGACTATTTCATGATTATCATGACTAATACTTGGAAAAATTTTCCCTGCAAACTTACTTGAAGTAGTCACGGGATGACCAAGATCATCCCATAATGTTTCTATATCTTGCAAGCCAATTTCTTTACCCAGGCCGGTTCCCATCGCCTTAGAAAAGGACTCCTTAAGTGAAAAGCGACCGCCTAAATACTCAACTTTGCGCTTGCCTTGCATCTTTTGGTACTGGGCAAATTCATTGGGGGTTAGCACCTTGCGAGCAAAATTATCACCTTTAGCTACTAATTTTGCGACCCGTTCTACTTCAACTGCATCAATTCCTACACCAGCTATCATTTTTTCCACCTCACTGTAAAAATTATAGCCTAAAAAAAGAGTTACATCTTAATGTAGCTCTTTTTTAGTAAAAATATTAATCTTTTTTGTTCTTAATCACAAAGCTGTGACCCCCACCTGACCGGTGTGAGTTATTACCGCGATAACCGCCACCGCTGCGGCCATGGTCACCGCCGCGATAACCACTGTAGCCATGATCATTATGACCGCGCTCACCGCCGCGGTATCCACCGCGCCCGCTGCGGCCCCGGCCGCCGCCATGACCGTAATTGCCCCGGCTTCTACCACCACCGCGGCGGCCGTTGCCGCCACGTGATGGCAATGGTTTTTGTGAACTTATATTAACCTCAACATCAGCTGAATCCTTAGACAAATTCTTCAACAGTGCAGCTGCAAGGTCAACAGCAGAATAGTTTTCCAACAATTCACTGGCATCATCAGTATACTTGGAAAGATCTTCCTTCATCAGGTCTTCAATCTTGGTTTTAGCAATCTTAAGTTGACCGTGCAAAGCCTGGTCATCCGTTGGTGGAGTGAGCGGCATCATCTTTTTCTTAGTCAACCTTTCGATTGTCTTCATATAGCTCATTTCACCAGGCGTAACAAAGGTAATCGAATTACCATTTTGCCCTGCCCGACCAGTACGACCAATACGGTGGACGTAAGAATCTGGGTCTTGCGGAATGTCGTAGTTGTACACGTGGGTTACACCTGAAATGTCAAGACCACGGGCAGCAACGTCAGTTGCTACCAAGATATCTAATTTTCCTGCACGGAACCGCTTCAACACGCTAATCCGGCGCGCTTGCGACAGGTCGCCATGAATACCAGCTGCATTGTAGCCACGTGCCTGCAAGCCGCGCGTGATTTCATCAACTCGCCGTTTAGTCCGGACAAAGATAACGGCTAAGTCAGGATTCTGAACATCGAATAAGCGACACATAATGTCAAACTTTTCGGAATCTTTAGCGCGCACGTAATACTGATCAATCAGGTCGGCGGTCAGCTCTTTGGCCTTAACCTGCACAACCTCAGGATCATGCATGAACTTTTCACTAATATTTAAAATTGGCTTAGGCATTGTCGCACTAAACAGCAATGTCTGCTTCCGGTTCTTCACATAGCTTAAGATGCTTTCGATGTCTTGAATAAAGCCCATGTCAAGCATTTCATCAGCCTCGTCTAAGACGATCGTAGAAACGTCTTCCAGATTGACCGTTTTCCGCTTCAAGTGATCAAGCAAACGGCCTGGGGTCCCAACTAAGATGGCTGGAACATTATTTTTAAGTGACCGAATCTGCCGGCCGATATCAGCTCCACCATAGACAACTTGCACACGAGCATGTTCGTCACGGCCTAAACGGAAGAGTTCTTCCTGGGTTTGGATGGCTAATTCACGCGTAGGTTCAATAATTAACGCTTGAATTACCTTCTTATCCTTATCTAAGTTTTGTAAAATTGGTAGGGCAAAGGCGGCGGTCTTACCGGTACCCGTCTGGGCCTGTCCAATTACATCCTTACCCGCTAAGGCAAGGGGAATTGTTTGTTCCTGGATTGGCGTTGCTTCCTCAAATCCTGAACGTTTAATGGCCTTTAATAGCTCATCATTTAATCCTAATTCCGTAAATTTCACTAAATTCTCCTTATCTAAGCCGCTCTACTACCTTTTCGAGGTGCATGCCATGTGATCCCTTAAGGACAACTATGTCGTGCGGCTTAATATCATTTTTTAGATCAGCAATCATGTGCTGCATCTGGTCTTCTAGGTAGTAATGCATATGTTCTGGCTCATAACGATCCTTTAGTGCAGTGGCTAAATTCTTCATTTCTGAACCAAATAAATATACTTCGTTAATCACTTGAGGATCAAGGCAATCTGCCAGGTTCCAGTGCAATTCTGCTGACTTTTGGCCAAGTTCTAGCATATCACCTAAAACAGCTATCCGGCGGCTACCTGCTGGCACCTGAATTTGTCCAAAACTGGCTAACACCGCACGCACTGCCGTCGGATTAGAGTTATACACATCACTCATGATGTCTTCACCCACATCGCCTTTTTCCCATTCCATCCGATTGGCGGTTGGAGTAAAACCGGCTAAGGCAGCCGCAATTTCTTCATTGCTTTCACCAAAGTGCCGGCCAACGCACAAAGCCGCGAGCGCATTCGCTACGTTGTGCTGGCCAATCATCGGAATGGTGAACTTGCAATCGGAACCATTCACCGTAAATGATGCATGATGCTTATAGCTACTAAAGCCAGTTGCATAAACTGTATCATCTTTGGCAAAACCAAAGGTAACTTTTGCTTGATTGAGCTGCTCTGAACGTTCTCGTAAAAGTGGTTCATCCCCGTTATAGATGAGTTCGCCATCTTCTTGTAAAAAGTCGGTGATCTCCAGCTTGGCATCCGCAATTTTGGCGCGAGAACCAAAAAATTCAATGTGGGCTTCACCAATCATCGTAATCACCGTCACATCAGGATGGGTCAATTCACTTAATTCATGTAGTTGCCCGGCATGGTCCATCCCCATTTCAAGCACCAGGATTTCAGTATTGGGTTTCATGCCCAAGATAGTCATCGGAACGCCAATCTCATTGTTAAAATTAGCATCCGTCTTGTGCACGTTAAAGCGCTTGGCTAAGACAGCCGCGGTCATATCTTTAGTGGTGGTTTTACCATTTGAACCGGTAATTCCAACAACAGTTGGGTTTACCTTGCCCAGGTAATACTGCGCCAGCTTTTGCATACTCTGCAAGGGATCTTCCACCTCAAGTAGCGCAATCCCGTTGGGCTTGTTCGGGTGACCTTGTTGCCACAAACTGGCACTAGCTCCCTGACTGATTGCACTACTTACAAAGTCGTGCCCGTCGCGTTCTCCCTTGAGCGGAACAAATAGACCACCAGCCTCAATCTTGCGTGAGTCAAAGGCAACAGAGGTAATAACAGCCTGATCGTTGCCTGTGCATGTTGCATTAATTGCCTTGGCAATTTCTGCCAGTTGCATTTTCATCTATTTTTCTCCTAGCTAAAAATAAATTTGGTAAAGCAGCTGCTATGCTAGCCTCAGATTTAGTATAACCGTTCAGCTTTACATAAAAAAGCAGCCCCAATGGGACTGCTTCCACCAGATCAAAGATACTACTTCTCGTTCATACCATACTTCTTGTTGAACTTGTCAATTCGACCATCGGCCTGAGCAAACTTCTGCTTGCCAGTGTAGAATGGATGCGAATCTGAAGTGATTTCAACCCGAACTAGGGGATAAGTCTGACCTTCATAATCTACTGTTTCGTCTGACTTAATGGTTGAACCAGCAACAAACTTAGCGCCGGTTGCGGAATCCATAAAGACAACTTCTTGGGTATCTGGGTGAATGCCTTGTTTCATGTATATTACTCCTTTGCCATGACTTTATCGCAAGCCATAGATTAATCGATTAACGTCTAATACTTTACCATTTTTAAAAGTAAATTTCAATACTTTTGCAAGATATCATAATTTAAGGCGTTGGCCACCAATTCTGCCACTGCGACCAAGTTTATTTGACCTGCTCAATTTCCTTTAGGTAAGGAATAGCTGGCTGAGCGCCGTATCGCTGAACCGTCAAAGAAGAGGCCCGATTAGCAAAATTAATTGCTGCCTTAAAATTACTAAAGTCCGGTTTGAGCATACTGGACATTGCTCCAATAAAGGTGTCACCTGCTGCAGTTGTGTCCACCGCCTTAACCTGGTAGGCCGCTACCAAGCCGCTCTGCTCCTGATAGTCATAAAAAGCCCCGTGGGAACCAATCGTAATGATAACTGCTGCCACTCCCAAGTCATGAAGTTTATGTGCTGCCTCACGCGCGCTTGCTTCGTCAACTACTTCAACATTGGTAATCGTTGCCGCCTCAGTTTCATTAGGTACAATCAGGTCCGTCAACTGGAGCAGGTCAGCAGGAATCTGGGACATCGCTGGGGCAGGGTTCAAGATCGTTTTGACTCCGGCCTGGTGCGCTATTTCAAAAGCGGCAAGCGTTGCTTCCACTGGCGTCTCAAATTGTGCAATAACAAAATCACTGCCTGCGATCAACGCCTGCTTTGAAGCAATAGCTTGGCGGCCAAAGGCAAAGTTAGCTCCCGCATAGATGGTAATTGCATTTTGGCCTTCATCATCAACGGTAATGAAGGCTTGACCCGTTGATTCCTGGTCAACCACTGCAATGCCTGCGAGATTGATCTTGTCCTGTTTAAGCAGGGCCAACATTTCCCTTCCCGGTGCATCGTTACCCACCGCACCAATGAAGTTAACGTGGCAGCCTGATCGAGCCGCCGCCACGGCCTGATTAGCCCCCTTGCCGCCAGCTGCAGAATAGTGTTCCTGCGCGTGAATCGTTTCACCTGGTTTAACCATCCGTTTAACACGCAAATTTGTGTCAAGATTAATACTGCCAATAACTGTAACTTTGTTCATTTTTTCTCCTTTTATACCATTATGTAGAAGGAAAGTTTAGCCATTTTGTTTTACCCAAATAATATCACATTTAACTTCAGCTAATCTTTTTATTTTGCCGGTTATCGCCTATAATTATGTTTATCATTCACTATTTAGACAGGAAATAAAACATATGAAAAGACAACTCAACTTTTTTGCGGCACTGGCAACTGTCATGGGCACCATGATTGGTGGCGGTACTTTTTTTAAAATTGCTAATGTTTCTGCTTTAACCCACAACTCTTGGCTCAGTATCCTCGTCTGGCCGCTTGCGGGCTTTGTTACGCTGATGGCTGGGCTTAGTATTGCCGAACTAGCCTCCGTCTTTCCGGAAGATGGTGGTCCCGTCAAGTACCTGGAAGCAATTTATGGCTCTAAAATCGCCTTCCTGTTCGGCTGGTCACTGATTATTATTTATTACCCCGCTAATATTGCGGCTCTTTCGATTGTCTTCGCTACCCAACTTAAGGGTATCTCCGCTTTCAAAAATCTCCCCACAACAGTGGTTGCACTGGCCGTCATGCTGACGATCTTATTCATCAACTGGATGGGATCCAAGTTAAGTTCGCAAGTCCAAAAACTGGCCTTGATCATCAAATTGCTACCAATTGCAGCTATTATTGTGTTTGCCTTCTTCTATAGTGGACCTAACCATTTAGCAGCCGCGCCCGCCCCGCACATCAGCTCAGTATCTGGGGCTGCAGCTTTTGGCCAAGCCTTACTGGCCGTGCTCTTTGCCTATGATGGTTGGCTCAGTATTGGCAATTTGGCAGCTGAAGTCAAAAATCCCGCTAAAACTTTAGCTCAGGCCATTATTTGGGGACTCTTTGGTGTCACTATTTTATATACTTTGGTTAACTTGAGCTACATCAAAATCATTCCTTGGAGTCAAGTAGTGGGCAACCAAACTACTGCTATCTTGACCGCACAAAAACTCTTTGGCGACCTTGGTGGTAGCTTGATTGCCGCCGGTATCCTTGTCTCAGTCTTTGGTGCAATTAACGGTCACCTGCTACTAGGTTCCAGGATGCCCTACATCCTCGGCCGGGAAAAGAAGCTTCCCGCTGCTGCTTTTTTTGGCAAATTAAACTTGAGAACAATCGTCCCTACCAACAGCATGCTCTTTGAGTGCGGAATAGCCACCATCATGATTTTTTCGGGCACTTTTGACTCACTATCTAACATGTTGGTCTACGTTTCCTGGATCTTTTCCATCCTCCTATTTGCCGGGGTTTTCATCTTACGCCGCCGGCAGCCAGAGTTATTGCGGCCCTATAAAATCCCCTGGTATCCACTACCGCCAATTTTGGCAATCTGCGGCGCACTCTTTATCGTTATTAGTACCTCTATTTCACAGCCGCTGCTAGCAATTACCGGCATCTTGTTGACCTTAACCGGCTGGCCAGTATACCTCTATGTTCAGCACCAAAATAACAGCACTTCGGAAGCGTAAGTTATTACCACCGCAGTTATTTTGCGCGTACCACCAGCTAAACCCAAAAAGCGATTTGTTTTCAGGCAAATCGTTTTTTACTAACTTAAATTTTCAGTTTCTTAATTGACCTTACAAAACTCTTCAAAGCTTTAGATTGATTATTTTTTAAATAAATTAGCTGCATTGCATATTGCTGCTTCTGCTGTGAATGAAAGCGTCGATAAACAATCTCAGGATCCCGTCTCATTATCTGATTGATTAATCCCTTGGGAATATAGGCAAGCCCCTGGTTCAAAGCTGTACTGGTCATTAATTGTTCAATGGAAGATACCCGCATAATTTGGTAATTATTCATATTCTTGTGTAAGGTAGCGGTAAACGTTTTACGCATAAAATCAGAGTTTTCATGACTATAATAAAATAAAGTTTGCCCTTCTAGATCCTTTTCAGTCAGGTATTGCTTCTTACTTAGCACATTTTGTTTGCTAATTCCCATTACCATTTCGTTGGCATAAACGGGCACAAAGTCATAGAGCTCTGCTTGGGGAATATCGTAACTACCATATTGGTTAATGTATGCACAATCTAGTTTGTTTAAGGCCAAATCAGCCAGCAGGTGTTCAACGCTTTCTTCCGTAGTAGAAAAGTCGATTTCCGGTTTTAGTTTTTGGGTTTGGTAATTGATAATTTCTTTTTCCATAATGAAGGCATCAAAAATCGAAAAATAGCCGATAGAAAGGGTATTCCCGGTGGCTTTGGCGATTTTTTTCAGTTCTATGACTGTCGCATCAAAGTTATTCAAATAATCCTGCACGCGACCGGCAAAATATTTTCCTGCCTGCGACAAGCTAATCCGGTTATTCGCGCGTTCAAACAACTTAATTCCCAGTTCATTTTCTAGTCGAGCGATTTGCCGTGATACTGCTCTTTGCGTGACGTATCGCTGGTCTGCTACACGTCCAAAACTGCCTTGTTGAGCAACTGCAAGAAAAACCTTTAATTGTTCATTATCCATCTTTTCACCCGTACATCTACGTTCTAGTGGCGACTAAGTTAACTATAGCACATTCTTGATGTAAGCGGTTATACTTTTGGGTATAAAGATTTGTAGGAGGTTTCACATGCAATCTAAAGAAAATTACGATGTAGTAATTGTTGGCGGCGGCGCAGCAGGTTTTGCGGCGGCATATCAGGCGAGCCATCGCGGGCTGAGCGTTTTAGTGGTTGAAAAAGGCCACAATACTGGCGGAAGTGGCGAACATATTGAAGGTGCTTTTGCGGTTGATTCATATTTACAAAAACAGCACAATGTTAAGCTGACTAAAGAAGAGGCTCTGGAAGAAGAACTGAATTATTCACACTACCGGGCCGATACACAAGTTTGGAAGGAATACATTGCTGCTTCAGCCGGCATTATTAAGTGGCTGGCCGATCTTGGAGTTGAATACTTGGATGTTGCCCCTCTTGGTAGCGGCTATCGGACTTGGCACTTATTTAAGGGACTGGGTAAGTCGGTTATTCATGATGTCTTGGAACCTAAGGCTAAGGAGCAAGGCACAGACGTTTTGACCTCAACCACTGTAACTAAAATCAACTTGAGCGATCAAGGCCAGGTTGAAGGGGTTGAACTTGAAGATTTAGGTAATCACGCTACTAAGACAATTGCCACTAAGTCCGTTGTCCTAGCAACCGGTGGATATCTAAATAACAAAGAGATGATCAAAAACGAAACTCACTACGATGAGCACCAACTCATCCCAGTTAACTCGGAAAAGAATACCGGAGACGGTCTTAAACTTGCTTGGGCAGTTGGTGCACAAAAGTACGCAATGGATATGGCAATGCTTTTTGGTGGTTACTTGAAAGACCCCACTAAACCCGGCTACATCTACCGCTATTCCGAATTAAACGGTGCAGCTGACCAACAATCATTACTTTGGGTTAACGAAAATGGTCACCGGTTTGTTAACGAAGAAGTTGTTGATAACTTCTCGCTAGCGGGAAATGCGTTAACTACACAAGGTAAAGTTTTCACAATTATGGATCAAGCTACCATTGACCACCTCGCCGATGAAGGCCTGTACAAGCAAATGGGAACTTGGGATTACCACGATACCAGACTGCCGCACCTGAAAGAAGAAATGCAAAAAGCCTTTGATGAAAATGCACCGTACATTACCAAGGCCGATTCGGTCGCTGAACTAGCTCAAAAAGTTAATTTGCCAGATCTTGAACAGACGATTAATCACTACAACCAAATGGCCCACGATGGTCAAGACATTGACTTTGGCAAGAAAGCTGATTTCATGATTCCAATTGAACAGGGACCATTCTATGCCTTTGATCTTGGCATTGGTGCCTTTTGTACGATGGGTGGCTTGAAGACAGACACGGAACACAAGGTTTTAGACCAAGCTGGTCGTCCAATTAGCGGTTTATATGCCGCTGGCAATGACGCTGCTGGTATGCTGATTGGCGATACCTACGGTCCAAATATGCCAGGAACGGAAGCTGGATTCACATTCTATTCTGGTAAACATGTGGCCAATGTCATTTATGATCAAATTAACCGGTAACTAATATTAAGTTTAAAAGCCTTTGCTTAGAGCAAAGGCTTTTTTGCTGAGCAAATTTTTGCTAAGACTTATTAAGCAAATCCCCAAATCAACTGTATAATTAACTAAATCTAAGGCTTTACTTTCAAACTCATTTTGAACTTTCACTAATTTAAACTAACAATCAACATGCTAAAAAAATTCAAAAGATAATGAAACTAATAAAAGGCTCTTAATAGATAAAACAAAATTAATTGAAAAGTATTGAAACTTTTCGAAAGCAGTGCTATATTAGAAATTGTTCATGAACGAAGGTAAGAAAATGTATAGTGAAGAACGACGCAACTACATCAATCAACTTATTAAGGATCAGAAACAGGTCAAAGTTTTGGATCTGGCAAACAGGTTGAAAGTATCCGAAGTTACGATTCGAAAGGATCTGTCTGAAATGGAAAAAGCCGGGTTACTCAAGCGAACCTTTGGCGGAGCGATTGATCTCTCGCTTTCGGTAACGGATAAACCGTATAAAGTCAAAAAGAGTGAATTTATCGAGCAAAAAGATCAAATTGCTCAATATGCAGCTTCTTTTGTCAAAGCGGATATGACCATTTTTCTTGATGCCGGATCGACCACCCACTGCCTGATTAAATATTTAAAAAATATTGCCGGCTTAAAGTTGGTCACAATCGACTTAAATATCGCATTAAAACTGTTAAGCGACGGCGCAGAAAATGTTTACTTCGTTGGTGGAAAACTGTCCACCAAAACGAATTCATCGGATAGCGTCAACACTGTTACTGAACTAACTAAGTTTAATTTCGATTTGTCCTTTATTGGATGCGATACTTTTTCACTTAAAAATTTTCAAACCGGATCAGAGTCAAAGGCAAAAATAAAAGAAGTCGCTTTTAAGAATGCTTCACTGGGAGTAATCCTGGCAGATAGCTCAAAATACAAAAAATCACGCTTTATTAACTTTTTAGCTGTTGATGAAGTTGATTATGTGGTAACCGACCAGGGCTTTAAAAAATTCCTTGTAGGTCAACCACAAAAGCTAGCAGACAAGTTTTTAATTGCCTGATTAATGGAGGAATTAGTTATGGAAAGAGAATACATCGTTATTACTATGGGTGACCCCGCAGGAATTGGGCCCGAAGAAGTAGTTAAGTCGCTGAGTAAACCAGAAATACACCAAAATGCCAAAGTTTTAGTGGTTGGTGACAAGCGCATCCTGGAAAACATCAGCAAGATTGTTAAATCTGATATTAAGATTAATGTGATTAATGCCCCTGCAGAAGGTGATTACCGCGCAGGCGTACTCAACTTAATTGACCTTGACAATATTGATATGAATACCTTTGAGTATGGCAAAGTCCAGGCCCAATGCGGTCAAGCTGCATATGAATATATTGAAAAAGCCAACGACTTGTGCATGCATGATGGGGTGGCAGCAATGGTGACCACCACTCTAAATAAGGAAGCACTGCAACAGGCTGGCATTACTACCCTTGGTCATACCGATATTCTAGCAAAATTGACAGGCATTACAGATCCGTTGACCATGTTCCAAGTTCAGAATATGCGCGTCTTTTTCTACTCAAAACACCTGGCCTTGCGCAAGGCTTGTGACTTAATTACCAAAGACGGAATTAAGAATTACGTGCACTTGATGATTGATGCCCTTGGGACCATGGGCATTGAAAATCCTCACGTTGCGGTTGCGGGCTTAAATCCCCATGCCGGCGACGGCGGACTGTTTGGTGATGAAGAAATCAAGTACATCACCCCAGCAATCAAAGAATTACAAGCTGCTGGTATTAACGTTTCCGGGCCGATTGCCGCCGATTCCGTCTTTTATCAGGCTAACATGGGCAAGTTCGATGGTGTGCTGTCCTTATACCACGATCAAGGCCACATCGCTACCAAGACAGTCGATCCGGATTTGACGGTTTCCTTTACCCATAACCTGCCCTACTTAAGAACTTCAGTAGACCACGGAACTGCCTTTGACATTGCTGGTCAAGGCATTGCCCGTGAAAAGAGTCTAGATGAGGCCATCAGGTTAGCTGCAGTCTATGCAGGTGACTTTAGAAGAGCTAAAGAAAAGAACAATTAAGCAAAATTATTCCAGTTTAGACAGCACGTATTTATGCTGTCTAAATTTTACCGGATTTTTGTAAGCGCTTTTGTGCTTATTGAACGATAACTAAAATAGAAGGTGATTAGATGAAATTAATAATTGTCGCTGATGATTTAACTGGAGCAAATGTTTCTAATTCATTGTTAGCAAAAAATGGCTTAAAAGTCGGTTCGATTGATACTCTGGACAAAGTCGAGCAATATCGCGATTATGACGCTTTAGGCTTTCACACTGACAGCCGCGGTGACGAACCGCAAGTAGCCTATCAAAAAGTATATGACTATACCGAAAAGCTAAAAAATAAAAATGTGCGCTTCTATAATAAGCGGATTGATTCGACCCTCAGAGGCAACCTGGGCGCTGAAATCGATGGTATGCTGGATGCTCTGGGCGACAACTATACTGCGATGGTCGTTCCGGCTTTTCCGAGTTCAGGCAAAATTGTGGTCGGTAACTTCGAGTTGGTAGATGGCGTAATGCTGGAGCAAACCGATGCCAAGAACGACCCCACCAGTCCCGTAACCAATTCGCGCGTTGCCGAAATTTTGCAAAAACAAAGTTCCAAGAGTATCGGCATTATTTCCATGGAGAGTATCCTTGAGGGCGTCGACTCGGTCAAGAGTACCATTAAGGCGCTGATTACCAACGGTGCCAGAGTCATCATGTTTGACGCATGTACCGAGGCAGATATTGATACCATTGCCGCCGCAGTAATTGGTGCAGAGGTGCCGTTTATTTCGGTTGATCCTGGCCCCTTTACCAACTCTTTGATGAAGGACCTTAATACTCCGCAAAGCTATAAAGAAAAGAAAAAATCCCTTTATGTCATCGGCAGTGTAAGTGGCATTGTCGCAGAGCAGATTGCCCAGTTCAAGGCGGCACTTGACCCCTTCATTTTTCAGCCTAATGCGCGCAAGTTTCTGTATGAAGACCAGCGTAACGATGAAATTGCCCGGGCAGTTGCCAGTGTCGTAGAGAACCTTGAAAGCAATGCCCACTTCTTGATTGCGACCATGATTCAAAAGAAGGATAAGCTAGACTTGAAAAAAGAAGCACGCGCTGCGGGATTATCCGTTGCGGCAGCTTCCAACTTGATCTGCGAGTCAATGGCCGAAATTGGCGCTCAAATTGTTGACCAAAGCCAAAATAAAATTGGCGGCGTTTATACCTCTGGCGGCGACATCACTAAGGCCTTTTTGGAACAGAATAAAGCGCAAGGAATCGAAATCAAAGACGAAATTATTCCGCTAGCAGTGTACGGTAGAGTGATGGGGGGACGCCTTGACAACATGCCGGTAATCACTAAGGGTGGCTTAATTGGTGACAAGACCACCTTGGTCGAGTGTGCCAACTACCTATCGACGAAGATTTCAAATACATTTGTTGAGGAGAAAAAATAATGAGCAGTACAACACAAATGGTTGTGGCCCTGGTAATATCAATTATTGTCCTAGTGCTACTCCTCGTTAAATCTAACCTAAATGCTTTTACTGCATTAATTATCGGCGGCTTACTGACCGGGATTTTGGGCGGCTTAAGCCCCATCAAAACGGTCGATGCCTTAAAAACGGGTTTTGGTAACACAATGGCCAGCCTGGGAATCTTAATTGCCTTCGGAGTAATGATTGGCAAAGTCCTGGAAGTCTCAGGTGCAACAGCTGCTATGGGCAAAAAGTTCGTCGCAGTGCTAGGCAAGGGCCACGAAGTCTTAGCCATGATCTTGACCGGTTTTGTAACCTCACTGGCCATCTTCTGTGTGCCCGCTTTCTTGATGCTCTTCCCCCTGGCTAAAGATATTTCTAAGCGGACTGGAACTAGCATTTCAGCGCTTGGGATTGGTCTTGCTGGCGGCTTACTTTGGAGTCATGAGTTGGTGCCACCAGCATCTGGACCACTTGGTGGTGCGGCCCTATTTAATGCCAACATTTCCGGTAACATGATTTTGGGTTTTCTGGTTGGTATTCCGATGATTATCTTCGTCAACTTCTACGCTAAGTGGATTGGTAAGAAGTACCACCGAGTGGCTGAAGACGCTGATGAAAGTGCACTAGAGAATACAGCTGATGCCAAAGAGCCATCATTTACCTTATCGATTATGCCAATCTTAATTCCCATTGTCTTAATTTTATTGGCTGGTGCCCTGAAAACCACACCTATGAACGGCACCCTCAGCAGTACCATCCAATTCGTTGGTTCGCCTGTTGTTGCCCTAGGTTTAGGACTATTAATTGGTGTCCTTACCCTCCTGCACGGGGTTGATCGCAAAAAGGTTGCTGCAGCACTTGATGATGGAATCGTCAACGGTGGCAAGACCTTGGTCTTGATTGCCGCAGGTGGAGCACTAGGTAATGTCGTTAATGAGAGTGGTGCCGGCAACATTATTGCTAAGGGTATTGCTCACACTGGTCTACCAGCAATCCTAGTACCATTCATTATTGCCAGTCTGCTGCGCATAATCCAAGGATCCGGAACCGTGGCCATTTTTACGACCGCCTCAATCACCGCTCCGATGGTTGCAACGCTGGGCATCAACCCTATCTTAGCCAATATTGCAGCCTGCGTCGGAGCAATGGTCTTCTCCTACTTCAACGACAGCTACTTCTGGGCAATCAATGATTCTATTGGGGCCACATCGACCAAGGAACAAATGATGAATTGGTCGGTGCCAACTACCGTCTGTTGGTTGATCGGTGGAATTGAATTATTAATCTTGAATGTCTTTATTTAAAAGTACCGCGATGTTAAAAAGCACTGATTTTAAAATCAGTGCTTTTTGGTGGAGTTCTTTACTTATTTCTTTTTTTGATACGCGCATTAATTTGCTTAACCGATCTTCTCTGATCCAGGATACAGATCAACCAAATAACTAGGTAAGTTACTAGGAAGATACCTAATGACCACAGATTGATCGGCCAGCTATTAATCATCATCATTACCGCAAAAAGCAGAAAAATCCCGAGCAAATGAATAAGCAGTGCAAGGGTAAACGTGATATCCGAAATAAAAATCATTGATACCAAACCCATCAATCCCGAAAGCGTTAAAACAGAAAGCACGCCTTTAGGGGTGGGCGCAATACCGCCATAAGCGAAGGTTAAGATCAGCAGATAAGCAATTGCGCCAAATGCTACACCGATTAGAAAATAATCTAAACATCTATTGAATAATTTCATTTTAAAGGCCCAGCTTTCTTTCTAACTCTGGCAAATAATGGCGCGATACATCGGCTTTTAGATTATGTTTCAGGCTGGCAACCATGTTACCAGCAAAGCCCACTTCAATTGCTTCAAGATAAGTTAAATTAATAGCAGCATGGCGCGATACTTGAATGAAATTGTCATTTACACTCGCCAAGACTTGATACAGTCGACCTGTACTTTTTAGGACTCCGCTTGTAGTCGAATAAGTTAAACTAGTCGACTGAACTTCAATTTTAACTATATCAGCACATTTTACCGTAACTATTCGATCAGCCGTCTTAATCGGCAAAAGTATGCGTTCACTTTTACCAAAGTCGTTTAAATACTTAAGTAGTCTATCTACTGTTTCAGTATCTTTTACTGCTCTGACGTCGACCTCAACTTCATCTTGCTTTAAAGCTGGATCAACGTGAAAATTGATTTTCATTTTGCTATTGCTCTTTGTTAGTTGTCAGCATGGCGCGCGACATCCTTGTCCAAGAGTCCTCCTTCCTTAGTTCTTTAATAAGAATACAGGAATTACCTCGATTTGTAGCCTGCTTTTCTACAAGTGGTTGAATTTGGCCTATCAAAAGTTTTACTTTTAACTATGAAATATTTTAGCAAAACAAAAAGGCACTCTAAATTCAATCCATCAAAGAGATTGTTATTGAGTCAATTATGGTATTCAATACTTCCCCATGTCTTTATTGCTAGTGAGCATATTAAAATCACTTCCATAATTCAGTAAGCATAGTGTCATCACTAGTAGGATGCAATGTATTTTCCTTATCAATTTTTACAAAGACAGGAACTTGCATCGCATTTCCTGTAACAATTGCTTCACCTTGCCCAAGACTTGAAATCATTTGATATGAATTTCTATCCAACGTGGGCATAGTATTTTCAAGCATTTTTAAATCTTTCTCGTTAACCAAACGATGAATCAAATAATTATGAACTTGTGAAAGAATCGTAGGCGAAATATCTGCTGGTCTTTGACTTGATAAGGTAAGATAAAATCCGAATTTTCTTCCCTCTTTAATAATTTCTTCAAATACAGATAACCGATAATCTTGCCAATCATCACCATTATTTTTATACTCAGAATTTAAAATATTGTGAGCTTCATCAATAATTAGATGTTTAGTTTTATCTACTTTTTCACCAGAAACAGAGTTTTTTTGTTCATCGTAAATCATTTTAGATACCAACATTGGTATTAAGCGGGTGATTTCCTGATTCGAATGAACAAGCGAAATTATATTCATCATTTTATAATCTTCAATGATATCTTTTTTTACCTCTATAACTTTTTCTAAACTTTCAAAAGAAGAGTTAATCCTATTAAATAAAGGGTTTAAATGTTCTCTATTGACTTTTCCCCATGCAGTGCTATGAACTCTTTGAAAATCTAAAAAAACTTTCAATTTTTGGACTGGGGTGATTTTTTTATTATTAAAATAATTAGTAAGCTTTTCAGCAATTTCTGGGATTTTAATAAGCTTGAGCGTTTCTTCTTCCATAGCACCTTGAGACCCGCTATTAATATATATATCTCTACCATTATTTTTTATATAAAAATGTCCATTAGAATGTTGTTGCAATTTATCTAATTTAGAATATAAATCATTGTCAACATAATATTTCTTTGCAGTATCTATCCAATCTTGCAAACTATCCTGATTTCCCGAATTTCCTGAAATCAAAATTTTTTTAAGCGTGCCTGTAACGTAGTTACCAAAATTAAAACTCTTATCATTTGACTTTTTATTAAATGCTCTCATAGAACTTCTTAAAAAGGGGACTTGTGTCGCTGGACGGGCATCGAAAAGTACTGCTAAGATATCTGCATCAAAAAGGTAATCCTTTTTTACAGGTAATTTTTTTTCATTATTTGGATTACGTGTGTTTATCTCAAATATCTTTTTATCATTTTGATTAATTCCGAAAATCCCCTCTTTTTCTTTATCAAATTTGCGCGATGAATACTCTCCATTAAAATCAATTACAAAAAATTGAGATTTCTCTTTTATCTGACTATAAAAATTTGTTCTAAAAAGTTCTAAATATAATTTATGTAATGTATTAGATTTCCCACTTCCAGTATTTCCAAATATACCTATATGAGAAGCAAAAAATTTATTTATTGATAATCGAATAGGTTGTCCTTCCAAGATAGACTTTCCAATTTCAATTGTTGACTCATTATCTTCAACACCATAAATAATCTTTAACTCGTCTTTACTTGTTAATGTCACCTCATTACCAATCATTGGTACATACTGACTAGTTATTTGAAATTCACCATCTTCGATAACGCCCTTAACTTTTAAAGAAACTATTCTGTTTATAGAATTTTTCGTAAATCGGTTATCAAATTCGATGCTTTTAATTGAGTTTTGCTGATCGAGTACTTTTTCATTTGCTACGGTTGTAATGATTTTAACATCATTTTGATTAATAGTAAGGAATGCTCCTATTCTGGGTCCAGTCAGTATCTCCCCGTACCAAATGAACTCTGCATCATTTGACATTCTGTACATTCCAGCTTGTGATATACTACCGTCTACAGACGTAATCACGCCTAATTTTTTCTTGTTATTTCTCATCTTTTAAGTCCTCTAAGCTTGTTTTACCAAGAAGATCTGTTAAATTCGACAAAGTAAAACTACCCATTTTTTTGTTAGTATTTATTTGTTTATATTCTTTATTAAACATACAAGGAGTTAAAATAACAAAATTACTCGGTTCAGTTGAAATACCCAAATTTTTCATATAAGTATCTTTATCACCTTCTTCATGGCCAAACACGTATATAATCAACTCTGGATTTTGCATAGCACGCCTAATCATTTTCTTTATATGCTTATCTTGAAATGAAAAACCAATAACAAATAAAACAGACTGTGGTTTATCTAATTCTAGTTGAAAAACTCTTAACATTTCGTGGAAATGATTATTTTCAAATGTCTCTTCTTCTTCATTTCCTGTAGGCATAACAGTAACTGGTCTTTCGACCACATTATTTCTAATTAGTATACTATCTTCATTGTTGGAATCTTTTTCCCAGTTAACTGATCCATGTGGTTTAATTAAAGTTAACGATGGTATCTCGTTTGTATAATTATCATTCAATCCTCTATACGATACTGTTTTATTATAATTTGAACTATCAAGTTTCCTTTCAAAATAACCGCTAGCACCATCATTAAATACAAATTTGTACTCAAGAAGAGCTTCATCAGCAGCCTTTTCAAAAAACAAATCATAATTGGTGGTAAATAAATTGATTGTCCTAGGACTTTGTCTAGAATTTGACAGATTAAGAATGTCAATTAATGTAATTACAAAGTTCTTATAGTCCTTTAAGACTTTTTCGCTATCAGTGTTTAAATTTTCTTCCAACAATTCTCTGCTTACTTTTTTAACTTTTTCAGTTAACTTTTGATTTCGTTCATCAATGTCTTCTTCCTCTATTTCTTTCATCAAAGGAATTGCGGGGGAAGACACTCCAGAACCAATTAAAAAACTAAGTTGTTTTGTAATTGCCAGTCTTCTAATTTTTTTAAGCAACATATTATTTTTGGGATTTTCTCGTTCATCACTCATATAATTCTCCTAATATAATTATTAAATTCTAGTATAATTATTTTTCAATCTATGTAATTAAGTATACAGCTTAATTACATAAAAATATCCTCTATATAAGCTTATAGAGGATATTTTTTTATACTGTTAATTACAGATTGCACATATGATGCTTTTATTCCCACTCAATCGTTGATGGTGGCTTGCTGGTTATGTCGTAGACGACGCGGTTGACGTGGTCCACCTCGTTATTGATACGAGTTGAGACCTTTTGCAAGACGTCCCAGGGCAGGCGGGCAAAGTCGGCGGTCATGCCATCAACCGAGATCACAGCCCGGATACCAATGGTGTAGTCGTAGGTGCGGCCATCGCCCATCACGCCGACCGACTTAATGCCGGGTAGCACTGTGAAGTACTGCCAGACTTCTTCTTCAAGACCTGCGTTTTTAATTTCGGCGCGCAAAATAGCATCGCTCTTGCGGACTAACTCTAGTTTGTCTTCAGTTACTTCACCAAGGACCCGGATACCGAGTCCCGGACCAGGAAAAGGCTGCCGCCAGACTAGGTCGTGAGGAATGCCGAGCTTTTCGCCTAAGACCCGCACCTCATCCTTAAAGAGCTTGCGCAGCGGCTCGATTAGCTGGAAGTGCATGTCCTTGGGGAGGCCACCAACATTGTGGTGAGACTTAATGGTCTGAGCCGTATTCGTACCGCTCTCAATCACGTCGGTATAGAGTGTGCCCTGGGCCAAGAAGTCCACATTGTGCAGCTTTTGCGCCTCTTCGTTAAAGACCTCAATGAATTCTTTGCCAATAATCTTACGCTTCTGCTCCGGATCAGTAACACCTGCAAGCTTGCCTAAGAAGCGGTCTTGTGCATTCACCCGGATGATGTTCACGCCGAGGTCACGCTTTAGCGCTGCCATCACTTCGTCGCCCTCGTTCTGGCGGAGCATCCCGTGATCAACAAAGATTGCGGTCAGCTGATTGCCAATCGCCTTGTGCAAAAGAGTGGCCGTGACGCTCGAATCGACGCCGCCAGACAGCCCTAAGATGACCTTTTTGTCGCCGAGGGTCTTTTTGATGTCGGCAACCTGCAGGCCAATGAAGTCATCCATCGTCCAGTTAGCGTGCGCACCACAGACCTTGAAAGCAAAGTTACGCAAGATGTCCAAGCCATATTGGGTATTGCGTACTTCGGCGTGGAACTGAATGCCATAGAACTTTTTGCTATCGTTAGCAATGGCAGCAATGGGACAGTTTATGCTGGAAGCAACCGTTGTAAAGCCTTCCGGCGCCTGCTTAACTAAGTCACCATGGCTCATCCAGACATATTCTTTTTGCGGCAGATCACTGAACAGCACGCTGTTTTGGTCCTCAACCTGAATATCGGCGCGACCGTATTCAGAGTTGTCCGCCGGCTCGACCTCGCCATTGAGATAATATGACATCAGCTGCATACCGTAACAAATTCCCAGAATTGGGATTCCCAATTCAAAGATTCCCGGATCAACCTTCAAAGCACCCTCAGCATAGATACTGTTAGGGCCGCCAGAAAAGATGATGCCCTTGGGGCTGATTTCCTTAATCTTTTCAATGCTAATGTCGTGCGGCAATAATTCCGAATAAATACCGAAATCTCGCAAGCGGCGAGTAATCAGTTGGTTATACTGACTCCCAAAATCTAAAACAATAATCTCATCAAAGTCGTGAACATGATTTTTCACTGCCATCCGAGCTCCTTTACTAACAAACACTAAATCATTTAAACTGTAATAAAAATTGTTGTCTTGGTCAACTCTTTTAAGCAAAAATGCAGGTATTTGCGAATTATTTCCTACCGATAAGCTGAATAATTCGCCTTTTTGTTATAATAAATTTAATGTTCAGCAATTGTCACAACCACAACTATTTCACTTAAATACTGAATTGATAAAAATAACATCATTGTGGTAAAATTAATTACGCTTATTTTATTAGTTTTATTTCAACAAAATACAAGGAGTTTTTTAGATGGCCAAAAAATATCTAAGCCAGCATTCTAGAACACGTCATACCTATCAATTTTTCAAAGAACGGCGTAATGACCCTAAATGGCATGATGATTATTTACGTATTCGTTCTTTACGCTTACGCTTATTTTTAATTCAAGGCATGGTAGTAATACTACTCGCAATAATTGGTGGTGCTTTTTTAAAACAGCATACTGCTAATCAGTCTCAGGTTCCAAGCAGCACTACTATCACTTCAACTAAACCCCACAAGACTAAAAAGAGCTCAATTGGTGAAAAAATCAAGAAAAATATGCGAGCCACTCAACATACCATAACCAAATCCATCCCTTCTAATCATCGACAAACTAAAAAGAGTGACAACAAAACAATCGTAAGAAATTTTATTCTTCATCAAGGATATCAAATTGAGCCAAAATTAGTCGATAATGAGCCCATTGATAAAGCAATGGCCGACGGGAAAGCACCGCAAAATGCTGTTCATGACGGAGTCGTGACAGTGTACTTTGCTGATTCTTCAACAGTTATGGAGACCCTCTTAGGTAGCGACAATCCTAAGTTTGAATCACGATACTACATTACAGAAAATAAACTTGTGTTAGGAAAACACCGTATCCCATACAAAATCAATGGGACGCAGGTGCTTTTTAAAAAATGGCTTGAAAATTTTGACGGCCATGAATATACCTATGAATTCAAATCATATCCGGGAGCTAAACAATTAATCGATAGTAAACCCAAGCAATAGCTTTAGAATAAGTTTAAATAACGGATATATCTTAATCTTGCGCAAGCTCTTTTTATTGTGTTAGAATGCATTCATTAAGTAAATACAGATCTATATATTGCCGAGATAGGGTCGGCAGTTTCTACTCAGAACCGTAAATTCTGAACTATGGATAATCCAGCAAATAACAGCCCAGTGGCTGCTAACAGAGGCTTCTTTACCATAGTACGGTAGAGAGGTCTTTTTTTGAGGAGGAAATCGTGAAGTTATTAGAAGATCGCATTCGGCGTGACGGGGACGTTTTACCCGGAAATGTACTGAAAATCAACTCGTTTTTGAACCATCAGGTCGACCCTGAGCTGATGATGGCCGCAGGGCAAGAATTCGCGCGTTTATTTAAGGACAGTGGCGTCACTAAAGTTCTGACTTGTGAAGCCTCGGGGATTGCTCCGGGCGTCATGGCCGCCTATGAACTGCACGTGCCGATGGTCTTTGCCCGCAAGAAAAAACCTGCCACACTCAATGACGCTGTCTACTGGGCTGACGTATATTCCTACACCAAGAAGGTGACCAATCAGATCTGTGTTGAACAGAAATTTTTGCACAATGACGACAAGCTACTCATTATCGATGACTTTCTTGCTAACGGTGAAGCCGTCAAAGGCATGATTAGTGTAGCCCAGCAGGCTAACGCCCAGGTTGTGGGGGTTGGCGTGGTCGTCGCTAAGACTTTCCAGGGCGGCACAGCTTGGCTTAAGGAACACAACGTTCGCCTTGAAGCCTTGGCCAAAATCGCTAGCCTGGCTGATGGTCAAGTTCATTTTGCAGGTGAGCAGTAATGCAGTCAAAGGAAGTTAGCCACCAAAAAGCAGCCGTTCTAGGACTACAACACCTCCTAGCAATGTATTCTGGAGCTGTAGCCGTGCCCCTGTTAATTGGTAGTGCCCTGCACTTTTCCGCCGCACAGCTGACTTACTTAGTCTCAATCGACATTTTCATGTGCGGTCTAGCCACCCTGCTCCAGCTTTTGACCAATAAGTTTTTTGGTATTGGTTTCCCTGTAGTCCTGGGCTGTGCCATTCAGGCAGTGGCACCATTGCAAATGATCGGGCAGAAGTTTTCGATTAATGACATGTATGGCGCAATCATCGCTGCAGGCATTTTTGTTCTGCTGATTGCGGGTATTTTTGCCAAAATCAAGCAATTTTTTCCGCCCGTAGTCACGGGCACCCTAATTACTACCATTGGCCTCACACTTATTCCAGTCGCTGTCCAAAATATGGGCGGGGGCAACGTTGCAGCTAAAAGTTTTGGCAGTGGCCAAAATCTCATCTTGGCCTTCTGCACCATGTTTATTATTCTAGCATTAGAGATTTGGACCAAGGGCTTCTTGAAGTCGATTTCGGTTTTGCTGGGATTGATTGCTGGCACAGTTATTGCCGCTTTGATGGGACTAGTCTCATTTCAACCCGTACTGGCAGCCTCCTGGTTCCACCTACCTCAGCTCTTTTACTTCGGTATGCCCCACTTTGAATGGTCATCGAGCCTGACCATGATCATTATTGCTCTGGTATCAATGATTGAATCGACTGGCGTCTTTTTCGCTACAGGCGACCTACTGCACCACCAAGTCACCGAGGAAGACCTGAAAAAGGGCTATCGCGCAGAAGGACTGGCCCAAATTCTGGGTGGCCTTTTCAATGCTTTTCCCTACACGACTTTTTCCCAAAATGTTGGCTTATTACAATTATCAGGTATTAAAACTAAACGCCCAATCTACTGGGCCGGTGGCCTGCTCATGGTCATGGGGCTCTTACCCAAAATCGGTGCATTGGTAACCATTATTCCAACGCCTGTACTGGGTGGCGCTATGCTTGTTATGTTTACCATGATTGCCGTCCAGGGTATTAAAACCTTGACTCAGGTTGACCTAAGTGTGAACAATAATGTCTTAATCATTGCCATTTCGATTGGTCTGGGGCTCGGTGTCACTATTTACCCCCAATTCTTCCAGAATCTGCCGGCTACCGTGCAATTATTCTTGGGCAATGGCATTGTGATCACCAGCCTGTCGGCTACAACCCTAAACTTGTTGCTTAATGGCATTAACGGCAAGACAGGTTCATCAACTAAAACTTCATAAAATCTGCTAATTACAAAAAGCACTGCTCATTCACTATGAACAGTGCTTTTTTGCTCGCAAGTCGGTCTAGCAAGTTACGGACAGGGTCTGCACCCACTAATCGACTTTAATTATGCTGTTTAAGATGGCAGTATCTACCGCTCGCTTGGACCTCCGCTGCTGGTTTAGCAGACCTTTTTGCGTCAACAAACAAGTCGGCGCGGCAAGCATCCGCAGTCCGACCGCCTTAAATTTAGGATCGTCAATCTGGTCAGTGTACTTCATGATACCGATCGCTGTCATAAAAATTAAAAAGGCCTGCGCTTCTTCATGGACCTCTACCTGCAGTCCACTACTGGAATACCCATCTAAAAAGGCCTCAATCAGTTCCTTATCCAATTCGAAGTCTTGGTAAAAGAGCTTAACAAAATCTAAGTAGTTAACGCCTAGGCGAGCCCGCTCAAAGTCAATCAAAACCAGGCTGCCGGCAACGTACTGGTAATTACGCACACCCACATCGCCATGCAAGACATACCGACTATTGGACTGGATATCAGCCGCAATTGGTGCTTCAAGCTTGCTAAAGGCGTCAAAAAGTTCTTCAAACTTGTCTCTCACATCTTGATCTTTTAAGTTGGCAATATCACCCTGAGCTTTAACAAAAAGAGCAGCAGAAGATACGATGCCCGGAAATGGTTTTACTTGCCGATGAAAGTCGGCCAGTCGCTCACCCATCGTGTGAGCCACCTGCGGTGTAATTTGACCGGTTAGAGCAACTGGTGCCAGGTCAGTCATTACCAGAGCAAATAAGTCTGCGCCCTCAAGCCTGAACCATTCGAGCACCCTTGAGTTAAGTTGTTGGTTGACCGCCTTTTCTGTTTGCAGTTTGCGGAGTTGGGCAAAGACCTTCACGAAGACTTGCCGATTGTACTTTTGGCTATAGCCGACCAAGGTGTGATTAAGTGATTCGTGATCAATCAGGTTTAAATCGGCAATCAGCCGGTCCTCCAGAAGCTGCTTAAGTTTAAGCTTTTTTTCCATAATGTTGTCCTCTGGCTAAAATTACTAAACATAGTCGTTAAAGTCAAGCACCTGGTCATAATGAGTTAATTCTCCTGGCTCGTAGTGGTGGATGACTTCGATAAAGGTGCGGTTGGAATTAAACAAGTAGTCGTGCACCTGCCGAGATGTCGCCTGGTCGAGCGAGGCGTTGACCTCATCGAGCAGGAGAACCGGCCGCTGGGACAGGATTGCCCGGGCGAGTTCAATTCTTGACAGTTGGCCGCCCGATAGTTGGTCAGCGTTATCGCCCAGCTGATAGTTTAGACCCTTGTCTGCCACTAATTCACCTAAGCCCACACCCTCACAGACTGCTAGGACGTCTTCTTGCGGGAGCTTGACGCCCAAGGTAAGATTGAACCACAACGAATCCGCGAAGATCACGGCGCTTTGGCTGGAATAGGCGAAAAGCTCAGTAAATTCACCTGCCCTTACTTGCTGGTAATCAAGCACGATTTGATCGGCCTGACCGTATTCACCATACAATAAAAACTGTAGCAAAGTTGACTTACCTGCACCAGATGGTCCAATCACGGCTACCTTTTGCCCGGCTTTCACATCAAAAGCAATATTGCGGGCCAGCGTCTTCTCCTGCCTAGTCAGGGTTAGACCGTCAACTTCCATTTCGGCAAATTGATCAACTACTGGCATTGAGTTCTCTTGATAGCTTTCAGCCTTTCGGGAAAGTTGATCAATCCGCTCCACAATCCCCTTAGTGGTAGACAGGTTATTGCGTTCATTGAGAATTTGCAGGATAGGATTAACAAAAGAATTCGACAATTGTAGCACGCCAAATAGTGCGCCGAGGGTGGTAAAGCCCTTAATAACCAAAACGATGCCAACAGCAAAGGGAATTAAGAAGGTTCCGCCCATCACGATAATACTAAGATAGGCATTAGTATTGTCTTTCAAGAGGTTCATTTTAGCCAACTTGGCTTCTAGCAGCTTAATAACGGTCTGGTTGCGCGCAACCGCCTGCTCCTGCCGCTGATAAAGATTAAAAGTTTCCGTCCCGGCTAGCGTATTTTTAGTTTGGTTGACGTATTGATCGCTAGCCTTAGTCCATTCAGCAGAAGCATTTTGAATTGGCTTCTGCAAAAAGTTAGAAGCAATCATCGGAAGCAGTGAACCGGCAAAGAACATAATCGTTAAAACTGGATTCAAGTAGAGTGCGTAGCTCAAGGCCAGCACCACGGTATACAATTGAGTCAAAATTGCCAGTTCCGCCCCATAGCGATTGGTCTCCAGCAGCTTAAAGTCGTTGGTCAAAAAGCCTAAATTGTTTGTATCTTCGCTATCGCTTATGAGCATCCCCTTGAGTACCTTGCTCCGCAACTTCATATTGGTCTGTTTAATGGCATCGGCTTTTAGGTAATTAAACAATAAATTAGCCAGTAAGACCAGCACTAGGCCCAGCAAAACTTGCCCAATCAGCTGTGGCATCTTGCTGAACTCATGAGCAGTTGCCATATTAGTCAGCGACCCGACCATGTAGGCAATAATAATGCTTTGAGCACTATAAATAAGCCCAAAAACATTCAGCCAGAAAAATCTAATGTGCGAGTAGTTTTGAAAAATCATCCTTTGCCCTCCAATAAGGTTTGGTATGTCCTACACTTACTAATTATTAAACGTTAAGCTTTTTATAAAAGCTAGCTCATTTTAGTAAGCGGTCGCATTTGCTGAGTAAGTGGTCAAAGTTGAAGCAGTAAACGAGCTCCTTGCCCAAAATCCGAAATTACTTCGTCTTGTTCAACTAACAGAAATATTTTAAGAAAGATTACGCCAGATCTTTGCAAACACCCGCTGTTTTCTAATACAATAGGAAATAAGAAAATTTGAAAGGACCAATTTTTATGAAACAAACAGAATGTACGACAATTCTAGTCGGCAAGGACGCTTCTCTTGACGGCTCAACGATGATAGCCAGAAGTGAGGACGGCGGCCGCGAGATTATTCCCGAGGGCTTTGAACTGGTAACCCCAGACAAACAACCCCAGCACTACGAAAGTGTCATCAGTCACCAGAAGATTGATGATGCCGATTTGCCAGCTAATCCATTGCGCTACACTAGTGCGCCTGACGTGTCCGGTGAAAGTGGCATTTGGGCTGCTGCCGGCATTAATGCTGCTAACGTAGCCATGACCGCAACCGAAACCATTACCACTAATGCCCGTATCCAGGGCATCGACCCCCTGGTTGATCAAGGGGGGCTCGGTGAGGAAGACTTCGTTACCCTGACCCTGCCTTATTTACACAAGGCGGTCGACGGCGTTAAACGCGTGGGCTACCTGCTAGAAAAATACGGTACTTATGAAATGAATGGGATGGCTTTTGCCGACCATGATGAAATCTGGTACCTCGAAACCATCGGTGGCCACCACTGGATTGCCCGCCGCATTCCCGATGATGCCTATGTCGTTGCCCCTAACCGGTTGAACATTGATGAATTTCACTTTGGTCAAGACGGCTTCATGGCCGCTGAAGGCTTAGAAAAGCTGATCAAAGAATATCAGCTGAACCCTGATCGCAAGGGTTACAACATGCGGCACATTTTTGGTAGTTCAACGATTAAGGATGCCCACTACAATAACCCGCGTGCTTGGTTTGTTCACAATTACTTTGACCCAGAATTTGGGGGCCAGCCCAGTGACCAAGACCAGCCATTTATCTGCCATGCCAACCGCAAGATTAGCATTGAAGACATTAAGTGGGTTGAAAGTTCCCACTACCAGGACACGCCATATGATCCATACGGCGACCAGGGTACGCCCGAGCAGAAGAAGACCTTTAGACCCGTCGGTCTTAACCGCAACTTCGAGACCCACATCCTTCAAGTCCGCAACAATGTGCCTGACGAAGTAGCTGGTGTGCAGTGGCTTTGCTTTGGACCGAATACCTTCAACAGTATGGTGCCGTTCTACACCAACATTAAGGATACTCCGGCCTGCTTCCAGACTGGTCCCAAGTTTGACCTCAAGCAGATTTTCTGGCTCAACAAGTTAGCGGCTCAACTCGGCGACACCAACTTCAAGGTCTATGGCGAACTTGAAACCGACTTTGAACAGAAATCGCTAGCCCAATGCCACTTCATTCAGCACGAAACCGATAAAAAGGTGGCCGAACTTTCAAGTAAAGAAGTTGAGGAAGCCTTGACCGCAGCCAACCAGAAAATGGCCGACCAAGTTTACAACAACACCGTAGAACTACTCGGCAACATGGTTAACGAAGGCCACAACCTGATGACCTTGAAATTTGATTTATTAGACTAACTTTTTAAGACCAAAAATAGCGACAAGTGATTAGACTTGTCGCTATTTTTTGAATTTTTACGAATAACACACTTATTTATCAAAGCAGCCGCAATAAATAAGGAACCAGGGATAGCTATCTACTTCTTGATTTTGTATAATTAATTTAGCAGAGAAGTTAAGGTCGGTGGCTATTTCTTAAGCAAAAGGAGGTGGTGCTGATGGTGCATTTGCACTCAAAAGCCCAAAATCCAACTGAAAGGAGTAGCTTGAAGTGTCTGTTAAGGATGCTTTGAAACTAGCAACTAGCAATTGGCGTTGGTGTTTTACTCATCAACGCCAATTGCTCTAGTTGTGAATCTGATTAACACTCAGACGAAAAAATAACCGCCTTAGCTTGGCAGAGCTAGCGGTTATTTAATTAACCTATTAGCAGCCACCGCCTTGAGCGGCTCTGCTGAAGGCAGTTGTACTTAGGAGCAACTGCCTTTTCTATTTCACATTATAGCATGGTTGGCGATACACTGCCAAGTGCTTAGATTCAAGAGCCATACTTGTATTTATCCTGGCAAAATTTACCCAAAGGTTATATTTTTCAAGTACCAAAGTCTGACAGGTCCATCATCACTAAAGTAATGCCCTTATTCTCTGAGCATCCGTTTAGCAAGCGCAAAGTCACCAACGGTTGCAGAGCCGTTATTGCTAATCTCGGGCAAGGTAATATATTGATCAAGTGGGGGAACGTGGACGTAGCCGTTCAACAGCTCAGCAAAATCACGGCGCACCTTTTGCAAGAAGTCCGCGCTCGTAACACCGCCCCCAAAAACAATCTTGTCCGGGCGCAAGATTAGTGTGACCTGAAGAGCGGCTTGAGCCACATAATAGCTCATGATGTCCCAAACGGGATCACTCAGGGGAACTTCCTGGCCCTTCTTATTCATTCTTGCCTCAAAAGTTGGTCCAGACACAAGCCCCTCCAGGCAATCCTGGTGAAAGGGACAAATACCAGCAAAGTCCAAGTCGTCCGGATGACGCTTTACCCTAACATGGCCCATTTCAGGATGGCCAGCAGAACCAACAAGCTTACTGTTATTGATTGCTCCTCCACCAACACCGGTCCCGATTGTATAATAAACCAGCGAATCAACATCTTCGTTTGCTAGTTGTGCCATCACATACTCACCAAAGGCTGAGCCATTCACATCAGTCGTGAAATACATCGGCACATCAACCGTCTTTTTCAAGAAACCTACAAAGTCAGTATTGCTCCAGCCAGCCTTAGGCGTATCCGTAATGTAACCATAATTTGGCGCTGTCTTGCGCACTTCGATTGGGCCAAAAGAAGCGATACCAATCGCTTCCACGCCAGCGTCTTTAAAGTAGTCAGCAACTTTTTGTAGTGTTTCTGCCGGTTTAGTGGTCGGAATCGTCACCTGGTCCTTAACCTGGTAATTTTCATTGCCAATTGCACAAACAAACTTGGTGCCCCCGGCCTCGATTGATCCTAATATCATCTAATGCTCCTTTATTCAAAAATAGACTCTAGTTCATAATTAAATCCTACCATTTTATCGGAAGATATGAAATTCACTTTAATAGTATCAGTAGAAAATTCACACTTATTTGTAAACGTAAATTTCCCATTATTTACAAAAAGTTCAGTTAACCCATTATCTATATATAAATCGATATTGATCACTTCATGTATATCTTCTATTTTTTCAACGTGTTTTCTTAATTTGTCATTAATTGTTACTGTTAAAATTTTATTTTGATATTTTACGATATACTTTGCTTTACTCGTAAAAAGTTTTAGTGAAAAAACATTTGGTAACTTTTCAAAAAAAAATTCTGATGTCGATGAGTATTGACTTAATTTGACTATCTCTATTTTTTTCTTGCGTAACTTTTTATATTCAACAATTGGCTTCGCCAATATATAATCATCCTTAATTTTGATTTCTCGTGGTATTGTCAAGGCACCTATATTTGGGTATCCATATTTTCTTTCCTTTTCTTGTTCTATTGGTAATCCAAGCCAACCAATCAATATTCGTCTATTTTTAAGCGGATCATACATCGTTTGTGGCGCATAAAAATCCCACCCATTATCAATTTTTTTCCCAAATGGCAAATTGTTTCTATTAGCATCTCCCATATAATACAAGGAATCAAAACCTTTTTTTTCGGAAGTGTTAATCCCCTTGGGCGATCCTATTATTATCTTTTCCACCCCACATGAAAAGTAGTCCGGGCATTCTATCATATTACCAAAATCGGCACTTTGATTAATCATTTTAAGAAAATAATGCCAATCTTTATACAGATTATCACTGGAATAAAACAACAGTTGTCCTCGGCCATCCTTACTTTCGCCACCAACCAAAATAAAGTACAAGCCATCCATTTCAAGGATTTTAGGATCTCGGAAACGCTTGGTATTTACGTTGGGATTTCGCAAAATAAGCGGATTTCCCGCAAATTTCTTAAAATTAATTCCATCAACACTTTCTGCTAAACAGATGGTTTCTTGATATGTGCTTTTTTTCTTCTTGTGACCCGCATAAGCCAAAACCAACTTATTTTCTACCACTAATGCACTGCCTGAAAAACAACCATCAGCATCATAAGGTTGGTCTGGAGCCAAAGCAAAGTCGACCTGTTGCCATTTTATCAAGTCACGCGAGATAAAATGTGCCCAAAAAATATGTTTTGCATAAGTTGAAAATGGATCATTTTGCATAAATACATGATAATAGCCCTTAAAAAAGACTAACCCATTAGGATCATTTGACCACCCAGAATTCGGCGCAAGATGGTACTTATAGCGGAAGGGATTTTTCACCTGTAAAGTTTGATTCGCTTGCTCAATTAATTTCATATTAAAACCTCAATATTAATAAAGTAGTAAGAACTTATTCTTACTACTTTATTTTTTATTCATCGTCTTCTGACTTATTTATCGCTTTTAACTTTTCAGAGTAGCTCTGCAATTGACTAACTTCAATAAGTTTAGGAATTGCTTCCATTAAAGAAATATTCTGATTGCGCAGATTAATTGCTTCAATCAATGTCGGCATGTTAACGCCAGCTAGTATATCCGAATCTTTTTTAACCGCTACCATCCTTTTGACAATTTCGTTAAATGGCGTACCATACGGCACATCTACTAAGAAAAGCACGCTTTGGTTCTCAATGATTTGAACAATTTGGTCCAGCTTATTCTGAAACGGAACTAGCCCTTCTTCATCAATTTTTGCTGTAATAATATCTTCCTCATCAGGGAAAAAAAGTTTTACCGACTTTTTCATAGCTTCAGCAACAGATCCATGCGAAGCAATGACAATTTTAAACAATTATAATCTCTCCCTTAATTAAATTATATTTTTCAGATAAACTTTTTTATCTGTTGGAACCATAACAGCTGTGACTTCTACGCCACGATCTAAAAGGGTATGAAAAGCTGCTTCTTCTTCAGGTGTGATACTTACACTTGGTTTAATATGACGCGTGTGTTCCCGGGTAGACATATTACCCACATTTACTTTTCGAATATCAAGTCCTTCATCCATAAGTCTAACGATAGTCTCTGGATCTTTGACAATCATGAGAACTTTTTGGCCACGATACTTTCCATTTTGAATATTGGTAACAGCCTTTTCTTCAGTAATTAACGACGTAGAAACATTAGACGGTGCAGCCATTCTAAGCATAGTTTTTTGCACTTCATTGTTAGCTACTTCGTCATTGATAACCATTATTCGAGATACGCCTAACTCATTAGTCCATAAAGTTGCTACTTGTCCGTGAATCAAACGATCATCAATTCTTACGTGAATTATACCTTCCATAATTATCACTACACTTTCTACAAATTATTTCATAATGCCCAAAACATATAACAAAATTGATAATACAATAATGATTAGAATAATGTATATTGGTTTAACTTTTTTACTTAACAGATAATATACTCCAAACACTAATGCTGCTGGTAATAATCCTGGCATGATTTGATCTAAAATCTGATTACCAGTCATTGTTAATGACCCTTGCTTAAACTTTAGTGCCAGATTAGGTTTTACCACCGTTGGAATCAAACCGCCGACTACCATAAGACCAAGAATTGAAACACTCTCAGTAATTAACTTCATCTTCGTTTCAATTGAAGTTAACAAGCTAGTACCAGACTTCATTCCCGCTTTGAACAAAGGAATGCCTAAAGCACGTAAAACCCAGGTAACTAGGAACCACAAAAATATTCCTACCGCACTACCATTGAGGGCCATGTTAGCTGCAATTGCTCCAAAAATAGTCCAAGGGATAACTACGAAAACACTATCGCCCAACCCAGCTAGAGGCCCCATTAGACCAGTTTTAAGTCCCATGATGGTCTTTAAACTGCTGGCTTTCTCTTTTTCTTCAATTTCAATATTCATCCCAAGAACATAAGGGGCTAAATAGGGATTTGTATTGAAAAATTGCAAATGAGTTTTAACCGATTCTTTTAATCCTTTTGGATCATCTTGATAATTTTCTTTTAAAAACGGGAGCATTGAATAAGTATATGCCAATCCCATCATCTTCTCGTAGTTTAGAGATGCGCCACCATTCAAAATCCATCTAAACAAAACACGATTTTTAGTTTTACTACTTACTTCTTTACTCATCTTCGTTCATATCCCCCACACTTTGGACACTAGCTTGTTCCTCACTATTCTTTTTGTATAAAATAAGCGCAACTGCAGCTCCAGCTAAAGCGATACCTAAAATGGTCATCTTTAGATATACCGCAGCTATAAAACCAATAATTAAGTAACCAAAGTAACTCTTAACTGGCAGGTAGCGCAATAATAACCCAATTCCTAGAGCCGGCAGTAGATTACCAGCAACGGTCAAACCGCCTGTTACCCATTGAGGAATAAAGGCGATAATGGATTTTACCAGCGATGGACCAGCAATAACCGTTAATAAAACTGGCAGTCCAGATACCATCATGGTAGTTATCACTCCGCAAATTTGCATGAGTTCGATTTTTCCGTATTTCTCTTCTTCAGCATATTTTTCAGCCTTATTTTGAAAATAAATATTGACTGTCCATTTTACCACGTCAAGTTCTACCATCAGCATTGCCACTGGAATAGCTAAAGTAATCCCAATAGCTGCCTTTTGGCCTGTAGTAATTGCGATGTATGTTCCAATCAACGCAGCCGTTTGATAATCTGGCACGGAAGCACCGCCGAAGCTTGAAATACCCAAAGTCATCAATTGCAAGGTACCACCGATATATAATCCAGTAGTCACATCTCCCAAAATTGCTCCAACAAGCAGACCAGCAACCACAGGTTGAGATGTCCCTAACATCGTTCCGTTCTTATCATAATTTATAAAAAAGCCATATAACACAATTAGTGCTATTTGCCAAAATTGTACATTCACTGACAAATCCTCCCTATTCTTTCAATCATTCTACCAAATTCTTGAATATATCCTTCATTTGCTAGTTAGCAATTATTGTGCCAAGTTATACTTTTAAAAAGTGCAGACTCTATTTTGCCCACATGGAGAGCGCTCTTACTGCCGTCCAAAAATAATTTGATCTACATAAATTAACTCCGAAGTAGGAATTTTCACACTATAATTGTCACTAATCACAGTGGCGGCCGCCTTAATTACCTCCAGCTCATCGCCGTACTTCTTAGCAAAAGACTTTTCAAAGTCTGGATTGAGATTATTCTCTTCCTTCCGGATCAACCGCTCAATTAGATAACTAATATGAACGTAAAGCGTAAACTTTTTTTGGTTAGATAACGCGTGGGCAAACCGTCGCTCTACTTCCTGGATAAAAATGGTAATATTTTCGATTACTTTGGAAGCATCTAGGATAGTAACCATGTTGACTGTCTGTTCAAGCGAAAAGTTCTTGACTAGGTTATTTGATATGGTAGCAATCTCTTGACTTGAAAAGGCCCCAGCCAGCCACTTCTTGAACTTGGCCGTATCCTTGTCTGAAAGAATCTTTTCCAGATAAATAAAATCTACGTCCTGGAGGTGAGGATCTTCAGTTCCAATAATGCCAATCACGTCATACATTCTGCGGATAACTTCGACCTTGTGAACATCTTGCAAGGCTTGAAAGTCATAGGGAATAATCTTAATTTGCTTGCTAGTGGGTAGGCAGCGTTCGAGTAACCGCGCAACGTGGGTCGCTGTACCGATGCCCGAATAGCACGTCGTCAAAATCGCCTTAGGTTGATTCCTTTGGGGATAAATCAACTTAATATCGAGCTGGTTAGTCTGCTTAGCCAGCTGACTAAGTTCGCGGAAGCTGCGCTTTTTTAACACACTTTCCCCTACCATCAATGCTAAAGGCGTCGAAACATTATTCATTAACAAAATCGGTGCATTTATTTGTCTTGGAAACAGCTTCTCAATTTCCTTTAGAGAACCCATGTCAACCAAAATAATCAGACCATGCGAAATATCATTATTCTCGCTGTAATCAATGATACGGTTAGCAATCTGCTGGGTACTAACATTAATCGGCATATCAAAAGCATCTAACGTGTGGGTCCCCAGCAAGCGATTCACGACATTGGCAATACTTCCGGCAGTAGCATAACCATGGGCCAAGACAATTGCCTTGACCAGACCGGTCTTAGTGATTATCTCTAACTTGTTGAGGTAGTTCGTCAAAAAGATGTAATCGACCTCATTAAGTTCAATATCCAAATTGTCCCTAATCAGGTTGATTAGCTTGGTCACATAGCTATAAACTTCAGCATATTGCTGCTGCACATCACGGTTCAAGGACAGTAGAACGCTCTTGTGGTCTAGCTCATCAATACTCCACTGAATCTTCTCCCGCTCAAACAGATAATAACTGATCGCATAAACCGCATTACCACTAATCTTTAACTGGTAGGCATTCTTCAATTGATCGAACAGGTGCTTAACGCTTTCAATCACATATGACAATAGCGGTAGCTGCTTACCGTTATCTTTTTCAAACAGCAAGGTATCGAACAGTTGATAGACCAGCTGTTTGAGCTTAGATTCGCATTTATGCAGGTCCTGGTCATTTTGTTCGTAAATATCGAGCAGGCGGTGCAAACTATTGAGAAAAATTTTCTTTTCAGGAAAATTGCGCGCAATCAGATCACTTATTTCTGTATCATTGTTGATAACCATGGGCTTGCCTGGCGTATGGTAGAGCTCCGCCTTGCTCTTGGTCAAAACACTGGCCGGCAGGTGGTAAGCTGTAATGGCAATATGCTGCTTTTGCTGGTCCACATTTGCCCGAGCAATCGTTAATTTAATTGCATTCTTCAGATCACCAATGTTACCACTCGGTTGGTAATTGGCCAGCATGTCTAGCACCTGATCACTAATTGCAAGTGGTCGGCCTATCTTCTTCTGCTCGTGGTTAAAGAGCGTGTAAACCAAATTCAGGCGCTCTTCCTTACTTCGTTTGCTTAGCGGCGGCAAGGTGATTTTGACCGGAATTCGCCGCATAAAGGTAGTTAAAAAGTTAGCGTCGAGGTCTTCCGTGGTCGCAAAACAAAGACGCACATCCACCTTTTTGCCAGTTTGGGTTTCGCCAACCGGATAGACAACGCCCTGATCCAGATAGGTGAACAACTTTTCTTGACCCTTGGGGCCGAGCCGGTGAACCTCATCTAAAAACAAAATGCCCCCATCTGCCTGGGTAAAGGCACCCTCACGTTCTTCATCAGCGCCAGTAAAGGCGCCCTTAACATAGCCAAATAAGTTGCTAGTTAACAGCTCCGGATTATCGGCATACTGGGCACAGTTAACCGTAATGAAGGGCGCAGCTGCATCGATTAACTGATGCGTTCGACAAAAACGGTTGATTAATCCCACCAAGTAACTTTTTCCCGTTCCACTTTCACCGGTAATTAGTAGCGGCAGACCGCCGTTAGGATAGAGAATAGCAGCCCGTACGCGTTCAATACTTTCTTTGAGGCTCGGATTAATTTGCGTGAAGCTTTTTAAAATATCTTGTTTGCTACTTTCTTGTTCAAGTTGAGCAACCGAGCGATAAACATTGGACTTCAGCTGAAAATTATTCTGCTCAAAACTGCCTTTGTGCAGAAAATGAACCGGCCGCGTCTGAATTTTTACCAACTTTTGTTCGTTAGTCAGCTGGTTAAGATATAAACTGACCGTATTTCGCTTGGCACCAAGTTCTCTAGCAAGACCGGCTGCAGTGAAACCGGCAGTTAAGTGGTTTAAATCAATCGTTTTAGTTTGCTTTTCAAGGGACTTCAGAATTCTTTGTTTCAGCATACGAACCTCCGCCATTGTGATTAATCGCTTTCATGGTCCATTGTACCGCAATTAATTAACACTTTCGGCTCTTTTTCACGCTTTTGTTCTGTGAAAAAATTCTTTAATAACCTTTATTCTTATCAAAGTGCTGTTATCAATGCATTGATTTGATTATGATTTTCTAGTAAAATTTTTTCTTCAGTTAGTTAGTGTGATTTTTGACCATTAGTGTGAAAGTTTGTTAAAGTAAAAATCAAATAGCTTTCACTTTAACTATTTGCATTATATAGCCGACGATTCGCTAACAATCAACGGGGCAATGGCTTATTTTAAGATCTTATTGAATGATTTTTTTATATCAGGTATAATCAAAAAAGTTTACAAATAAACTTGCTATATTTTTATATAGTTTTATACCAGGAGGAATAACATGAAGAGGAAAAGATTTTAAAAAGTGGACTTATTGCATTAGTAACTAGCTTGTTATTAAGTACAGCTTCTAATACAATACTAGCCGCTACTAGCCGCTGCGCAATCTAGTAAAGAGGTTACCAGTGCTCGCACCGGTCAAGCAGGTAGTAAAACTTCCGGTGCCTTAAGTCGTAAGGAGAAAACTAAGAAAGGAAAGACAATAACTGGCGGTGCTGCAGTTATTCCAGCTGCAGCAGGCCTTTACTTTGTACCTCCGTTCGGACAAGTACTCATGACTGCCACTGGTGCTTTAGTGATTGGTGGCGTAACTTACGCGGCAGGTTCTGCAGTCTATAACATCGCACGAAAAGCTTTCCAAAACGGAACAGCTAAAAAAGTTAAATCATCATCGAAAAGCAAAGGTAAAAGTAAATCTTCTAAGAAGAGCAAGCCTAAAAAAAGCAAATCCAAAAAAACTAAAGATGGAATTTCGGCTGTCGTCAAGGCAATTGCTAGAAAAATCCCTAAATGGCTAAAAAAGGCAGCATATCAGGTAGACTTGAAACAATTTCCCAAAAAAGCTAAAAATGGTATTCGAAAAGCTAAACATGGCTGGGAAATTAGACCCAAAAATAGTCCGGGTAATCCTCATGGCGGTAGTAAGTGGAAACTCTTCGATAAAAAAGGGAGAGTGGGAACTTTAGATGAAAATGGAAGAGTGGGAACTTTAGATGAAAATGGAAGAATTTTACGTAAATAACGGAGCCTAAACTATGAATTCAAAAGAAGCAAACGCCATTATTGATGATTTAAATGAACAAAATCACAACGATTACTACATTGATTTTGTTCCCATTACTTTTCCAAACGAAGACTTTGCGGAATTAGCAGATTATCTTGAAAAGCACTATAAACCAGACTTTGCTAACAAAATCGTTTTTATCGCTTTTACCATTATGCATTACTATGAATCTTACGTTTCTTTAGTAATTGATGGTGACGAAGATGAATATGAGAATGATGAAGATTATGAGGCGACAGAAACGGATATTTACTTCTCAAAACTACGCTATAAGGATCTACGTCATCTCGGCCTGGAAGAGCTAGCCAAGCTAATTAGTAAAATGGTCATCGACAACTATCGAGGAATAAATATTCTTTTTAAGAATGACGACAAGTTTTCTTTGATGGCAATTGAGGATGAATACGATACTTATTTTCGCAATCTTTCTGGTAACGCCTTGAAGTTAGTCGATCAACTGGTTAACCACCAAGGAATATATCTTAAGAAAGCACCAAATAACTAAACCATGAACACAGAAAAAGCCATTAACATTATTGATAAGTTATTAGAAGACCACTTTTTAGGAAAGGGCAAAGATAATTATTTGATTGACTTTGTCCCCGTTACTTTTCAAAATGATGACTTTAACGATTTAGCAGCATATTTGGAAATCCACTTTAAACCTGACTTTGTCAAGAAAATCACTTTTATTGCCTTCACTATTATGCACTACTATGAATCTTACGTATTTTTAGATAATCATGACGTAGAGCCACTTTATCCAGAACTGATTAATAAAGATTTGCGCCATCTAGGAATAGAAGCGTTAGCTAAGTTAATTAACAAGATCGTAATTGAAAATTGGTCAAGTATAAATATCCTCTTCAAAAATGATGGCAAACTTTCACTCTTGCGAATTGAAGACGGACTAGATTCTTATTTCTTCAACCTTTCTGCTGGGACATTAGAAGTTGCTAAATCTTTGGTAACCCAGCAAGGGTTATATCTGAAACTCATCTACTAATAAGTTATCACCGAGACGAACACATGAATGCAAAAGAAGCAAACGCCATTATCGATGATTTATATGACCAGAAACAAAACGATTACTACATTGATTTTGTTCCCATTACTTTTCCCAATGAAGACTTTGCGGAATTAGCCGATTATCTTGAAAATCACTATAAACCAGACTTTGCAAACAAAATCGTTTTTATTGCCTTTACCATTATGCACTACTATGAATCTTACGTATTTTTAGATAATACTGCTGAAGAACCCATTTATCCTGATCTAGTCAATAAGGATTTGCGCCATATGGGATTAGACGAGCTGTCTAAACTCATTCATAAAATTATTATCGAGAATTGGTCTGGCTTATATATTATTTTCAAAAATGAAAATCAAATCTCAACTATGCGTATTAGCGATGAATACGATACCTCTTTTCGTAATCTTTCTGGCAATGCATTGGCTTTAGTCAAGCAATTGGTCAGGCAACAGGGAATATATTTAAAAAATTAAAGAACTAATGCTACAAGGATTTAAGTCATGAATTCAAAAGAAGCAAACAAAATGATCAGTAATAATTCCCAAACTTGTATTCAAACAACACAAGGAGACCTAATATGAACGGAAAAAGAGCATTCAAACTTATTAATAATTTATTGGATAAGGATCAAGGTAACTACTATGCTGACTTTGTTCCGATCTCCTTTCCGGACACCGCTCCGGAGGAATATGCCGAACTAGCAGACTATCTAGAAAAACACTATAAGCCAGACTTTGCCGAAAAAATAATTTTTATTGCCCTAACTATTCGCTACTATTATCCAACCAATATCTTTTTAGATGGCAGTAGCGAGGACAAGCGCAACATTTTGCCAGAGGAACTCGCAGACTTGATTAGAGAAATGATTATTGACAACCGCATCGGCTTAAATATTCTCTTTAAGAACGCCGACCAATACTCACTAATGCGCATTGAAGACGGTTACGACACCATTTTCTGTAGTCTTGCTGGTGAAGGTTTGTCGGTAGTCGAACAATCGCTTAGCCACCAGGGACTGTTCTTGAAGCAGTACGATGGCGCCTTTGGCAATGAAGTGCAAGAAGCAGACGGCGGCTGGCAGATTCGTCCCAATAACCGCAAAGGCGACCACCCCCATGGCGGCGGCCGGTGGAAGCTTTTCAACACTGATAAACTTCGGCAGCGCACCGCTATTCTGGCCGCTGATGGCACCATTCTAAGAGCCTAAATTATCTTTATGACCTACTTGTCCCTTTTAGACAAAAAAAATAACCGTCTTAACGGTCACTCCTGGGCAGATTCACAATACGTGAGTCTGCCCTTGCTTGTTTACAGCTAGCTTTATTCTTGTCCAAAGAACAGTACCTCTTGCAAAATAACGGTAAGCAAAGCAAAACCCTCCAGGCTAGACTTTTTCCACCATGGAGGGTTTTGTTTCGTAGCTCATAATCAGAGCTAGAGGTTATTTAATATAACTTATTGTTGCCGTCATAGACGGCTCAACAGGAAGTCTAGCTAGAGGCTAAACCTCCTGTTCCGAACTATATTATACCATTTTTTCTAAATATTACTAATAAATAATTAACTAATAAATTAATTTTACAGAATTTTTTTATTTATCTGGTACATCCTGAATTGTTACATCTGCACCAAGCAAATGTAACTTCTCCTCTACTCGATCATAGCCACGTAAAATGTTGCCCGCATTATTAATCACGGTTTCACCGTCAGCCATTAGACCAGCAATCATTAGACAAGCCCCAGCCCGAATCTCTCCTGCCGAAACGGTTGCACCTTGTAAATGCTCGGTCGGATGAACCAGGATAATATTGTCTTCAACTTGGATATCAGCGCCCATTTTACGTAGCTGCCCAATATGGCCAACTCGTTTAGGGTAGATTTGATCAATAATGACGCCCTCACCGGTCTTAGCCGTTAGCAAGAGTGGCGTTACCGGTTGTTGCAAATCCGTCGCAAAACCCGGATACGAGCCGGTCTGAATTTGCGTCATCTTTAAGTCACCGGCCGGATAGACATAGAGTGAATCTTCATCAGCTTCAATCACGACACCCATTTCTTCAACTTTCGCCAGGTATGAATCAAGGTGTTCCTCGATGATGTTATGAATACAAATGCCATTACCGATGCAGGCAGCAAGAGAAATATAGGTACCGGCCTCAATTCGATCAGGAATAATTGTGTGCGGTGTCTTGGCCGCAATCTTTTCAACTCCTTCGATACGAATTGTGTCCGTACCGGCACCTCGGATAACCGCTCCCATGTTATTTAAGAAAGTCGCCAAGTCAATTATTTCCGGTTCCTTAGCAGCATTAGCAATAACCGTTTGTCCCTGGGCGGTAACTGATGCCATGATAATGTTCATCGTTGCACCAACTGATGGCATTTCAAGGTGAATCGTTGCACCTTGCAAACCTCCAGCTGGAGCAGTAATTGTTATTTGGTCGTTTTCATTTTCAACAATCGCACCTAGGGCTTCGAAGCCCTTAATATGCTGGTCAATGGGACGAGGACCAATGTCATCCCCACCGGGAAAACCTACAACTGCCTTACCAAAGCGGCCAAGAAGGGCCCCCATAAAATAATAGGAGGCCCGCAAACTCTTGATTTTACCGCTCGGCAATGGGCTCATCTTAATGTTCTCTGGGTTAATGTGCAGGGTAGTCTTGTGAAAATCACTTACGACATCCATTTCGCTCAGCAGATCCATTAAGTTGTCAACATCAGCAATCCTCGGAACACCTTCCAAAGTCACCGGTGCATGTGACAAAATTGACGCAGGAATTAGCGCCACCGTTGAATTTTTGGCGCCACCAATCCAGACATCACCCTGCAGGGGTTTTCCACCATGAATTATCATTTGCTTCATTGGCGAAAATATCCTTTTCTATTTTTTTCGTTACCATCATGTTAAAGGAAATCACCCGAAAACACAAGGGCTGAAACCTGTCTTCTCCAAGCATTATACATAATTTTGTATTATTCAAATTCGCCGCTTAAAAACGCTCTTCGGTTAAGCCCGATGCAGCACCAATAAAAGCCTTGTATAGACCTTCTGGTCGCTGCGGCCGACTCAAAAATTCAGGATGATATTGGGCGGCAATGAAAAACTTATGCTGTGGCACTTCAATTACTTCAACCAAATGATTGTCAGGCGAAACTCCGGAAAAAGTCATACCAGCTGCTTCAAACGCTTCCCGGTATTCGTTGTTAAACTCAAATCGATGACGGTGGCGCTCCTGAATCACATCCTGATTGTCATAGGCAGCAGCTGTCTTCGTCCCCTTCTTGAGTGCAGCCGGATATAAGCCCAAGCGCAGGGTCCCACCAATATTTTCTTCATCACGTTTGTCAGCCATAATATCAATCACATTATACTTAGTCTCCGGATTAGCCTCGGTTGAGTTGGCTCCGGTTAACCCCACCACGTTGCGTGCGAATTCAACAGTTGCCATCTGCATACCTAGACAGACACCAAGGAAGGGCAGGTCGTTTTCACGAGCGTACTTAATTGCCGTAATCATCCCTTCCAGGCCACGCGTACCAAATCCGCCAGGAACAATCAAGCCAGCAGACCCTTTCATGTAGTCGCTGATATTATCAGCAGTAACGTCTTCTGCCTGGACCTTATTAATTACCACATTGGTATTATACAGGTAGCCCGCATGCTTTAAGGCATCAGTTACTGAAATATATGCATCTTCAAGTTCAATATACTTACCGACTAAGGTGATTTTAGTCGTATGCTGCAAGTTCTTGGTCCGGTCAGCTAACTTTGTCCACTCGGTCATATCCGCCTTGTTTTTGGGACTTTCAAGCTGCAAAAAGTCGCAAACTTTCTGGTCCATGCCTTGCTCTTGAAAAGACAAAGGCAAATCGAAAAGCGATGGTGCATTGATTGACTCAATAATGCGGTCAACAGGCACGTCCGTAAAGTTGGAAATCTTATCTTTGTGCTCCTGATCAATTGGCTTTTCGGCACGTAACACTAGCATATTGGGTTGAATTCCAATACTTCGCAACTCGGCAACCGAATGCTGGGTTGGCTTAGTCTTCATCTCACGCGCGGCATGCAAATAGGGCACAAGCGTACAGTGAATGTACATCACGTTCCGTTCGCCCACTTCTCGCCGCATTTGCCGAATTGCTTCCATAAAAGGGGTTGATTCGATATCGCCAACTGTCCCACCGATTTCCGAAATAACAACATCAGAATCAGTGGTCAGGCCGGCCCGCATGATTTTTTGCTTGATCATATCGGTAATGTGGGGAATAACTTGGACGGTAGCACCGTGGTAGTCACCCCGCCGTTCCTTCTCCAAGACTTCCTTATAAATCTTACCGGTGGTGACGTTGGAGTACTTGCTGGTACGTACATCAACAAAGCGCTCGTAGTGGCCCAGGTCGAGATCGGCTTCCGTACCATCATCTGTGACAAAAACCTCGCCGTGCTGGTAAGGATTCATGGTACCCGGGTCAATATTGACATAGGGATCGAACTTTTGCATCGTCACCTTTAAGCCCCGATTTTTGAGCAAACGTCCTAGACTTGAAGCAGTAATGCCTTTACCCAAAGAAGAAACAACGCCGCCGGTAACAAAGATATATTTCGTCATTAGCCAAACTCCTTTTACTAAAATTACTTGGAAAAATAAAAAAAGCTCCCTTACGGGAGCATAATTGCACATAAGGTGCCCAAATTAAATATTATCTATTTTAGGCTTTGAAGTCAAGCAAATTATTCCTCTTCATCATCGTCAGCTAATTCAGACAGTTGTCCTTCAATGCCATCAGGCAAGTCAGTATCATCATCGTCATCAGTATCTTCAAAGTCATCATCAGCGCTAAAGTTATCGGCCACTGCCGCGTCTAGGTCAGCATCTTCCGGATCGTCGTTATCGTAGTCAATAATGTCATCGCTACCCGTTGCGCTCGCTAAGAAGGCATTAACCTTCTTATGGTGTGTGCGGGTGTCTTCTTCATCCTCATCTTCAGGGTGGTTAACTTCCTCGTCAACTGATTCGTATGGAAACCATGAACGCAGGGCCCAGATATTTTCACCCATTGAAATAAACTCACCGTTAGTGTTCATATCAGTATAGAATTGGGGCAAACGCTCCCTGATTTCTTCGTCGCTCTCATCCATAAACTTTTGAACGGCATTAACAATATCAGCAAAGGCCATTCTCTTATTGTTATCTTCTAGTATTGCGCGAGCAACTTCAATCATTGATAATTCGTTGCGATTTTTGTCTTTAAAGTCGTTTAATCCCACAATCATTCCTCTTTCTTAACAGTTCTTCTTATTTTACTAGGCGGTTAGGTAAAAATCAACGTAACAACATAATTTCCTACTAAGTATAGACCACTGAAGAGGTCATATTCAATCTGGAGTTGCTGGGTACCATCATTCTTAGTAAAAAATTCAATTACTTTGGTTTGACTTTTGAGATCCATCTGGTAGCCTTGCGCTACATAGCGGCATGCCTTCTGCTCACCACGCTTAAAGTGAAGCTGAGAATAGTCGGTATTATCTGATCCGCGCCTGATAATCACGTCATCCTGCCTAATCAAGACTTTAACCGGCACCCTTCCCTCTTCTAAATAAGCCACCCGAGTCACGCCTGCGGCTTGATTAAGTTCACCAATACCAGTCTTTTGGAAGGTTGCGCTTTCGTTTTCTTGGGTAATTTGACTAATGAAGTCTACTTTTATTTTGGTCATTGCTCTGCTTCTTTAAACTAAAAAAGCTAATCAGACTGACTAGCCACAAGATTAATAATCCTAACTTACTATTTATAGATAATACTTATTAAGTGTTACCCACTAGTATAAGGTAATTAGGATTTTTTAGCCAGAATTTCACTGTCCCCCAATAGGTGCCAGCTAACGAGGAAAAAGCATAATCAGGTCTATCAACCAGCTTATGCTTTTACCTTTATTTGTAAGGAGATTTTTAAAATGTAATCAATGTCTAATGACTTACATCCTAACTGACACTGACTGAAGTCGTCTTATCCCGCGGCAACATGTCGTCGGAAAAGCTCTGCAGCTCAGTCTCAAGGATGCGTAAATTTTCTGTTTTTTCTTTCAAATATGCGACTGTCAATGGCAATAAATCAATCCCCTTATGTGGATCAAGGTCGGTAACAGACTTTATTTTCTGTAACCGATATTCCACTGTCTTAGGGTGAACCATTAAAATTTCTGCTAACGATGACATCGACAATTGGTTTTTAGTATACAACCATAAGGTCGATTTGGTGTCTTCGTCAATTGTGCTTAACTTTTTTCGTATTACAGGATAATCCAACGATGAGTGTACAATAGCAGACATGTTTGCGAGTTCAGTATAATGAACAATTGGGTCAAACTTATTCGTCAGCATCAAGGCCAGCAGTGCTTCCTTAATACTCCCTGAAAGGTCGAAATGACGACTGCCAATTCCAACACAACTATTACGTGGCATGTTGGCTAAAAGTTCATTTTCCTTATCCGGTCGAACAACGTATACGCGTTTGTTTTTGTCTAAGTTAAACGCTAGCCGCCACTCAGGCAACTTGTTGCCAACAGTAGATGCAACTAAAGCAACATACTTAACGTCTAAATCAACACCATTTAACTTAGCCCGACCATCAAAGCCATTGTTAGCAACTGGAACATCATAGTCTGAAACATATAACCACTCATGCATAAATTTTTCAAGCATACTCATATTCTCCCATATTTTTGGAATAGTTACACTATAAATTTTTAATCAATAGGTGTTGCTACTTACAAAAGAGAAACTCAATCAGGTAAATCGTTAATAATTATGCTTGGATAAATTTTGCTAATTAGGGGTGATTACCGTTCCATCACCATTAGTCAAGTATTGTGACACATTATTCAATGAGGTGATGACTGCTTTTCGCTTAGTCGATTCAACAAACGAAACTGCCGCTTCAACCTTTGGTTTCATTGAACCACCGGCAAACTGGTCTTCTTCCAGGTATTGCTTCATTTCTGCTACCGAAACTTGGTGCAGGTCTTTTTGATTTGGTTGTTTATAATTCAACGAAACATATTCTACGGCAGTCAAGATAATCAACTCATCAGCTTCTACTAGCTCTGCCAGTTTGGCTGCTGAAAAGTCCTTATCAATAACCGCTTCAACGCCGCGAATTTGGTCCTCCGTTTTTACTACGGGAACACCACCACCACCAGCAGCAATCAGTGTCATACCCTTGTTGACCAAGGTTTTGATGGCGTCAGTTTCCATAATGCTGACTGGCTTGGGTGAAGGTACTACCCTTCTAAAACCACGTCCAGCATCTTCCACAAGTTGCCATTCTGGATACTTCTGACGAATTTCAGCTAGTTCAGCTTGTTCGTAGAAAGGTCCAATCGGTTTTGATGGTTCCTTAAACGCCGGATCTTCTTCATCAACTACTGTTCTCGTCAACATCGTCATTGCATCTATGGGCAAGTTACGTTGATCAGCATTCATATTCAAGGCGTTTGCTAGCCACAACCCGATTTCACCCTGCGTCATCGCGCCGACTGTATCTAGCGGCATGGTCGGGTTTTTTTCGGTGCTGCCATCAAGTTGCTGCAACAACAAGTTACCAACCTGAGGACCATTACCATGAGTAATCACTAACTGAATATCACCCTGAGCAATAAAGTCCATCAAATAGCCAGCTGTTGTCATCAGTGCCTGCTGCTGTGCTTGTGCCGAAGGATCATCCGTTAAGATTGCATTACCTCCTAATGCAACAACAATTCTTTTCATACTTTCAATTCCATACTTTCTATATTTTTATTTTTCCCATTACCAGGGCAATTATTGCCATTATCGCTAACAAGCAGATGATAATCATTAAAGACCATTCCAACTTGCTAATCGGATGACCTTTTTCTTTGCGGGCGCGGTAGTACAGGACAAAGCCAATTACATAAGCAATTGTGCAGAGCCACAAATACTGCAAACCTGAAAAGATGATCGCCATCACTTCAAATACTAGAGCAATTAAACCGGCAAGGGTTGTCTTGAAGTTTTTATTTTGCCACCCTAGTTTAAGCTGGTAAGCCCCAACCAATGCGTAACAAACCACAATCGCTGAAGTACACAGCGAGTATGCAAAATTGTATGCTTGATTAGTAAACAGCAGGGTAATGAGAAACAGCTGAATCAAAACCTCTGTTAACCAGAGTGAGTTAGCTGGCGCACCATGCTTGTTCAACTTACCAAACCACTCAGGGAGTAAATCTTGTTTGGCCATTTGAGAAGTAGCCTCAACTGGCAGCATAGTCCATGACAGCCACGCCCCAAGAATAGAAATGATTAACCCAATAGCGATAAAAGCACCACCAAACGAATTGGTCATATCTCTAAATAAGTAGAGCAGGACCGGGTTACGCATTGTCTGAAGCTTGGAAAGTGGTAAGTAACCATATGGCAAAATGGAAACCACAACATAAATGATTAGTAGTGAAATCAAGCCAATAATGGTTGCTCGACCAGCATCCGATTTTTTCTTAGCCCGGGCAGCCATCGTCGTAGCTCCTTCAATGCCGACAAAAACCCACATCATCACCATCATACAACCTTTAACCTGGTCAAAAATACCAGCAGGAGTCGCATTAGAGTAAGTTATGCTACCACTAATATTGGTAGCTAAGTTCACCCAAAAGTGACTGGTGAAGACGCCCGCTTTGAAATTAAGAATGGCAACTACTACGAATGCAAAAATCGGGATCATCTTGGTAACCGTCACGATTGCATTAATAAAGGCAGCAGATTCTATTCCATGCGTGACTAGGATTGTCAACGCCCAAGAAATAACCGAAGCCACAATGATTGCCGCTATGCTGTTACCCGACTTCAGTGGCGGGAAGAAGTAGCCTAATGACGACATCAACATCGTCGCAAAGGCCACATTACCCAGCCAAGCAGACAGCCAGTAGCCCCAACCGGAGATAAAACCAGCAAAGTCGCCAAAGCCAGCTCGAGCATAATCCGACACCCCGGTCAGTTCTGGTTTGTTAAGAACCAGATTGTTCAAGCTCAAAGCCAGGGCCAAAATTCCGATTCCAGTAATTACCCAGGCCAGCAATGCCGCGCCTGGTGTCGCTGCTTTAGCTAGAGTAGAAGGTAAATCGAAAATCCCTGATCCGATTGCAGAACTCACTACCAAAGCAATTAAGGCGGGAAGTGCAATTCCTTTTTCCTTTGTTTCAGCCATTATTTTCTTGCATCCTCAAGTGGGGGAACAGCAGGGATAAAGAGGTTACCTAAAGTGGCAGCCATGATTGCCTTGATCGAGTGCTTACGGTTTTCTGCTTCTTCAAATTGACGTGCATATTGACTACGGAAAACTTCATCGGTAACTTCCATTTCAGTAATACCGTATTTTTCTTCAATATCCTTACCATATTCGGTTTTAACGTCATGGAAAGCTGGCAAACAGTGCATGAAGATCAAATCATCCGGTCCCATGCCTGTCTTCTTAATCATTTCCATATTAACCTGGTAAGGCTTGAGAAGCTTCACCCGGTTCTCCCAGTCAGACTCACCCATTGATACCCAAACATCGGTATACAAGACATTAGAGCCCTTAACGCCCTTATCAATGTCAGCAGTAACCATTAATTGTGCACCAGACTCAGCAGCAAACTTATTAGCCAAGTTAACAACTTCTTGTGCTGGATGTAATTCTTCTGGAGCAACGATATGAACGTTTACGCCAAGCATTGCACCAGTAACCAGCAGAGAGTTGGCCATATTGTTACGTCCGTCACCAATAAAGGAAAGCGTTAAGCCACGTAAGTGACCAAAGTTTTCTTTAATAGTCATGAAGTCAGCAATCATCTGGGTAGGGTGCCACTCGTCCGTCAAACCGTTCCAAACTGGTACACCTGAATACTGTGCTAATTCTTCAACGTCAGATTGCTTGAATCCTCTGAATTCAATTCCGTCAAACATCCGACCCAAAACAATCGCAGTATCTTCTACTGATTCTTTTTTACCAAGTTGAATATCATTGGAACCTAAGTATTCAGGGTGCGCACCTAACTCAATGGCAGCAGTGGTAAAAGCTGAACGGGTTCTAGTTGAAGTCTTTTCAAATAAGAGAGCAATATTCTTACCTTCTAAGTAGCGGTGGGGAATATTCTCGTGTTGCATTGTCTTCAAGTGCAGACCGAAGTCAACTAAATATTGAATTTCTGCAGGAGTGAAGTCCTTCTCTGCAAGCAATGAACGTCCTTGAAATACTGAATTAATCGTCATGTCATTTTTTCCTTTACTATTTACTTACTAAAACCTATAAATCTTCACGCCACAGCGGTTGTGACATACAACGCGGACCACCACGACCACGAGATAATTCACTTGAAATTACCTCATGCACAGTAATGCCGTGCTTACGTAGAATCTCGTTGCTGACATAATTACGGTTATAGGTAACTACTTCACCTGGGGCAATTGCCAGTGTATTTGAACCGTCATTCCACTGCTCCCGTGGCGCCACGATCGCATCACCTTCACCAGTGAGAATCATGTCAAGTTCTGACAAGTGCAAAACTTGTTTGAGCGTCTCAGTTAAGTCGGTGTGGTGTTCCATCTTAATTTTACCGTTGTCGTCTGGTGTTAAGACAAATATGTTCATCTTGCCAGCATCGTCCATAATTCCTGGGAAAACTGTAAATTGATCACGGTTGACCATTGTGAAAACAGTATCCAGGTGCATCATCGCATGGTTATGCGGAATCTCAACTGCAACCACAGTATCAAACTTGCTATCACTACTTGTGAAAAGCTCCTTGGTAAGTGCCTCAATTGTCCTAGAGGACGTCCGCTCTGAGATACCAATTGCCAGAACATGGTCACTCAAGACCAATTCGTCGCCACCCTCAATCCGGGTGTCATGGTTGCGGTCACGCCAAACATTGACATGGCCAGCAAAGCGCGGATGATGGGCCATCACAAACTCAGTAAATAATGACTCTGGGCGCCGTGCCTTAAAGGTCATGTGATTAATTGTTAGGCCTGAACCAATAGACGCTTGTGGGTCTCTGGTAAAGTATGCATTAGGAAGCGGGTTAAGTAGGAAAGGACTACTTGCATCCCCACCAGCCAAATCGTGTAAAGTCTTGTCTTTTAAGGGAATGTCTAGTTCATTACGCCGAACTCCGCTGTAAAGCTTAGTAACCATCTCGCGAACAGTTAACCCCGTGAGATACTCCCGCAAGATATCATGCGTTACGCCCTCACCATAGTTATGTTCACTAAGATATTGTTCAACAAACTTTTGCTTAACTGTCTCATCTTGCGAAAGCGCCTCAACGGCCAATTCATCAATGTACAGTGTTTCAGCCCCATTTTCTCTGAGGGTTTCAGCAAAGCAGTCATGTTCTTTTTGTGCCATCTTCAAGTATGGGATGTCATCAAAAAGAAGCTCTTCCATCGAATCAGGGGTAATATTCTCAATTTCATCCCCTGGTCGCTTTAGTAATACTGTCTTTAATTTCCCGATTTCCGAATTAACATTTATTGCGGGATCTTTCATAATTGCTTCTCCTTATCTACCAACCGTGAATTCTGGTAAAAGCGCTTTCTCTAATTCACGAGATTATTATCACAAATTAGCTTTTTTAGTAAAACGGCATTTTTGATAGACTTTTTTATCCATTTGGATAATTTGTCTAAATCATCCCACCAGCAAGAGTCAAACACAAGGGCTTAATAACCGTTGTAGCAGGACTTACCACTTTTATGTAGAAATTCTTGCTTTTACCAACTGAAGTTTTAAAATCATAAAATAAGCTGGTAATTCTCTTAATAAATACTTGTTATTAACTTAACAAAATAAAAAGCGACTGCTAGCAGTCGCTTTTCTGAAAAAATTCTGTCAAATGAAGCTAGCCTTCTTTGACTAATAACATGTTGATGCCACCAAGTAATATCAGTAGTGTACAACCGCTAATTAACAGGTTTTGGCCCGCATGATCGAGCAGAACCCCAGCAACAACGGACATAAGTGGTCCACCAATTTGCGTACTGGTTCTAATGGTCGTCATTACTCGGCCCAAATAAGAGTCAGCCGTCGCCGTTTGTTCCTTTGCCTCGCCTAAAACGTTATGAATGCTTGTGACAATCGCAAAGAAAAAAATCAAAGTTATTAAAATGACCATATTAGAGCTAAAAATTAGCATTAATCCTAAAGGGAGCGCACTAATCAACCAAGCCAGCCCAATTACTCTGGCGCTTGCGACCATCCTACTTGAAAGCAGAGCCCCTAAAATAAAGCCCAACATTAACGCAATATAAAAGCTGCTGTAAAGTTATGGTTTGCCAGCTTTTTGTGCTATTCGCGGCAGAATTAGCATCATTGCTGGGGTCGCAAATGAAAACAATAATGATGACCAAAAATATCGATTTAAAAACTGATTTTGCTTAATGTAATAATAGCCACTGGTAACCCGTTGCCAGTAATTGGACAAGCTGTCCTGGTTACTTTCTTGGTGCAGATTTTGCGTTGGTACACGCCTGAAAGCCACCAAAAGCAACAGTAGTCCCAATAAACTGAGCCCGCTACATAATAAAATGATTTGTCCGCTAGTTATCAAGGTTAACAGGACACCTGAGAGTGCAGTGCCAGCAATACTAACGACTTGGTCAATCATATTAACCTGGGAGATTACGCCTGTCATTTCAGCATCATTAGAAATAGTCCCCTTCAAGATGGCCCGGTCGGCAGGATTAAAAAATTCATCGCAAATTGATAAAGCTCCGGCCAACACGAGGGCCAAAGCGTAATTGTGCGTCAAAAAAGCCATGGCAGCAGACAATAAAAAGGTCAAAGCAACCTGAGTAACCATTGCATAAATGCTCGTCTTTTTGTAAGAATGACTATCAATAAATGGCCCATAAAAATTGCATTGGCAAAACCAACCAACGTCGAACTTTTGCTTTGGACTTGTAACCACCAAATGAAAACCAGACCATATAATGAATTACCTAGACCACATGTAAGACGCGAGGCCAGATACGATTTCTTCCCTAGCATATAACCCTCTCTTCCAATCTGACGAGTTAAGTTATCCTAATCATATTCCAGGCTAAACTAAAACACAATTAGCTTTATCATCTTACATTCATCAAATCCACAGCTTAGTGGTCACAGTAACACGATAACCGTAAGTTTGCTATAATTTAGCTAATAAAAGCATTTTTATCTCAAGTTCCGAGGAATTTATATGACTAAATTTCAAAATACCAAGTTAAACCAAGAAGTTGTTTTGCGCGATCCTGTGCACGAATATATTCACATTGAAGACCAAGTAATCCTAGATATCTTAAAAACCAAAGAGTTTCAACGTATGCGGCGCATCAAGCAGTTAGGTCCCATTGCCTACGTCTTTCCCGGTGCTACCCACACTCGCTTTGAGCACAACCTAGGTGTTTATGAACTGACCCGCCGCATTTGCAATATTTTTGCTGAAAAATACCCATCACGTACATCTGGAGATGGCCTTTGGGATGATGGAAACCGACTTCTAGTTGAATGTGCTGCCTTGCTCCACGATATTGGCCACGGTCCGTACTCGCATACCTTTGAGCATCTTTTTGGCACCAACCACGAAAAAATCGGTCAAAAGATCATCACCGATCCATCTACCGAGATAAACCAAGTTTTGCGTCAGGTGGCACCTAATTTTCCCGAGTTAGTGGCTAGTGTAATTGCTAAAACCTACCCCGATCCACAGGTAGTCAAGCTGATTTCTAGTCAAGCCGATGCTGATCGGATGGACTACTTACAACGTGATGCCTACTACACCGGCGTGACCTACGGCGAGTTTGACCTGTCAAGGATCTTGCAGGAGATTCGGCCTTATAATGAAGGAATCTGCTTCACCATGGCCGGCATGCATGCCGTTGAAGACTACGTTGTTTCACGTTATCAAATGTACCAGCAAGTATACTTTCACCGGGTGGGCCGCTCAATGGAGGTAATCCTGCAGCACCTGCTGGAGCGCGCCAAAATTATTTACCAGCAAGGCAATTTACAGGTAACACCTAGTTTAGCTAAATTTCTAGCTGGTTCCTGGACCCTGGATGACTACCTCAAGCTAAACGACGGCGTAATGGAGACCAACTTTTCGATGTGGACCGATTCTGCCGATCCGATTTTGGCCGATTTGACCAGCCGATATCTATACCGGAAGCCGCTGGCTAGTGTTTGCATCGCTGAAGAAACCAGAAACTTATTGCCCAAAATGAAAGACTTGATCAAACAGGCTGGTTTCGATCCAACTTATTATACTGATACCAATTCTGCTTTCGATGAACCTTATGATGCATATAAGCCGAGCGGCAAAAACGCTAACAGCCAAATTGAGATCATGCAGGATGACGGTCAACTGATTGAACTCTCCCAACTAAGCCCCCTAGTCCGCGCCCTCAACGGTACCCTGCAAGGGGATGAACGCTTCTTCTTTCCCAAGGTCATGATGTCAAGCAGTATCGATGTGCAGATCTTTGATCCGCTCTACCAGCAATTTCAACGCTATGTAAAAAATGGTGAATTGCGCTACTTGAGAAGACCGAGGAAATAAGGAGACGGTAGCAAGCAGAACGACTCGCGCTGCTCATTCCAAAATAAAAATAGTGCTAAATCATTAATTCGCCCAAAATGATTTAACACTATTTTAGTATGTTTTTACTTCGTCGCTTTTTCTAAGTGGATCTCCCTATCAAATAACTGTGTCATCTGCGCGTTAAAACTGTGAGCGATGAAGATAACCGTAGCTGGCGTTGCAGTGACAATCTTAAGAATTTCCATCGTCGCCTTCTGGTCAATCGCGCTGGTGCCCTCATCAATCAGAATGATTTCGCTTTGGTGGGCCAATGCACGGGCGAGCACAATCTTCTGCCGTTGGCCGCCAGAAATGTTCAATTTGTTTAAGTCAATTTGTTCATCCAGCCCCTGGTTGAATTTAGTAATATCGCCCGCTAACTGAACCTTTTCCACAAGTGCTGGTACAGATTGCTTGAGTTCATCCATAAACATAGTCACATTGTCCGTAATGCTGGCCGGGAAGAGGACTGGTTCCTGCGGTATATAACCCAACCCGGCTCATGTCGGGCTTGACCACGTTGCCCTGGTCATCCTTAAAAGCAACTGTACCCGAACTCGCGTCAATCTGACCAAGTATCAGCTTAAGCAGTGTCGACTTGCCGGCACCGGAATCACCAGTTAGCAGAATCTTTTCGCCGGCCTGCACGTCAATGTCGGGGAAGTGCAGAGACTCGCCGTTAGGAAACTGCAGACTAAGATTATGCGTACTAATTGCAGCGGGCGTGCCCGTATTTTGCCCTTTGACCTCAACAATAGGCAGGGCAGAAGCAGCAATCTCCTGGTTAAGTTTCTTTGTACCCTTAATCCTGCCGTAAGCACCGACCATAAGCTGGATTCCCATAGTCAAATACAAACTGCAGTTATCAACCGCAACAATTACTCCGAAGACGACCAGCTTTTGCTGAATCAGGTAACCAGCCAAAATTAATAAGATTGTACTAAATACCGTTGACACAAAGCCGTTGATCACAGTCAATTCCTGCATAACGGCGGTTTGCCTGACGTTGGAATCTTCCAGTTTGCGCCCAGCCTTGCTAGTAACGCTGAAAAGTTTTTCACCAGCAAGATAGCGCCTAAGTTCAGCAAGACCACTGATCCACTTACCTAGACTATCGAGATACTTGCGGTTGCTCTCTGAAATTCGCAGCGTGGCTTTTTGCATGGGCTTTTCCAGCAATTTAGGCAGAAGCAGCGAGACCGCCACCATTGCCATGATTGTTAACAGCAGGCTCCAGTGTAGTGCAAGGAGCAGAATAATTACAGCCACAAGGACGGTCACACCGCCAATAATTTCCATAAAGGCTTCCAGGTAGTTCTCCATGTTCTGCACCAAGTCGTTGGTCAACCTATTCTGCACCTGGGCCACCGGGTGGGACAGCTGATCGCGGTAGAGATGCCATGTAATCTTTTGCCGCAAAGTTACGTAGTACAGCTCATTCTGCTTGCCTACCAGGTAATCATTAAAGCCTTGCAGCAAGTAGTCGGCCAGAATAAGGCCGAAGCAGGCAAGAGTCAAAAGCAAGAAATCTCGCCAGTTGCACTGCTGAATTGCGGTCATCTCCATCATTACTACCGCAGTTGAGACAATCAGTAACGCATATATGAGAATGTCATTGACAATCATGAGGATGAAGCGCAAAGGGCTCTGCTTGTAATAATCTTTAATTGACATCCTTTTCACCTTCCTTATTATCTGCCTTTAGGTGGATCTGGTAATCAAACCGACTGACCAACTCCGGGCTGAAGTTATGCGCGATTAGGATGACGGTCGCATCCATATTCAGCAATTCGCACACGATTGCATTGGTAGTTTGACTATCAATCGCACTGGTAGCCTCATCGAGTAAGAGAAACTGTGTGTTGTGGATTTCGGCCCGGGCGAGCACAATTTTTTGCTTCTGTCCACCGGACAGGTTGTTCTGATCTAAGTCAATAACCGTTTCACCATGGCTAGCGAACTTGGCCAAATCCGGGACCAGGCCTACTTTTTCCACAGTCTGATCAACCCGGTTTGCCAATTTCTGGCTGAACATGGTGATGTTATTAATAATCGTATCTGGAAACAGGCTGGCATCCTGTGCAATATATCCCAAGTGCGCTTCTTGCGGTGCCACCTTCCGGCCCGCTTCATCGGTAAAAGCTAGTTCACCACTGGCAGGCGTGATCTGCCCCAGCATGACCTTGAACAAAGTCGACTTACCGGTACCGGAATCGCCCACAAGCAACACCTTATCGCCCCTGTTTACATTGAAATCGGGGTAGGCAATCGTTTCACCGTTATCATATTTAACCACCAAGTTTTTACCCGTAACTCCGCAAACATTTGTGCTCTGCTGCTCATCCGCAACAGGTACAATCAACTCTTCTATTTCTTGGCGCAGCTTTTTGGTTGATTTGATCCGGGTCAATGCACTGATGATTGACCACAGACCATTGAAAATCGTTGAGGTAAATTCCGCGCCTACGGACCAGTCACCTAGACTGACTTGACGATTGAAGTACAAGATTCCGCCCCAGAAGGCAATTCCGATCTGACCAATGGCGTTGCCCAAACCATTAATGCCTATTGAAACGCCCTCGTAGCGTTTCTTAGCGATATTGGCCTGGGCCAGGGCCTGGCTGCTCTGATCAATTTCCTGGTTTAGTCGCTTACCGGACTTATAGCGACGCAACTCACTGAGCCCGGCAAACCAGTTTTTAACTGTATCCAGCATTTTTGCGTTTTTCTTTGTTGCAGCTATGGAGGCTTGTCCCATCTGCTTTTCTATTATTTTGGGTAACAAAAGAACGATGACCACCACTACCGCAGTTGCCGCAATCAGCGACCAGTGCAGTGTGAACAGCGCCGTGGTCGTCATCGTGACACTCAACAGGTTCTGCCAAACCTGCAATAAGGGCATTGCATAATCATCGGTCAGGACCTTTAAATTATTGCCCAATTGGTTCTGCATTGCCGCAACTTTAGTTGTGCCCTGGGCATAATAGTGGTGCATGATTTGCCTCCGCACCTGGTGGAAGTAATCCTGCACCTGCTTGCTGTACAAATACGTGGCCAGTGCATGCAGAAGAACCGCCAGCAGGCCACCTGCAGCCATTATCAACAGCCAGAAGACAAAACGTGACCACTTGTTAGCAGTCAGGTCATTAATTGCATACTTGAACAGGTACATTGATATGGTCGATGCGAGTGCATACGCAACGTAAGTAGCCATAACCACAGCAGCCCGCAATGGGTTGTTTTTTAATATTCCTTTTAGTGACATCGCTTCTATCCTTTCGCTTATTAAATTGTGAATAGCTTTATTAAGCATTAATATTTATTTAAAAACAATATCATTTAAGTAAGCGGTCACTACACGTGTCTATGCGGTTGTTTTTAGGCAACAAAAAACCTGCTTTTGTTAAAAAGCAGGTTTATTTACGGTATCATTTTTTGAGGAAATTAGTGTTTATGTTCTTCATATCTGGTATTGAACAATGGGCTAAGTGGCTCATTCTTTTGAATACATTTAATTGCATCCCCAATAAGTGGTCCTACAGATACAAGTAAGGTCTTGTCCAACTTCTTTTCTGCTGGTTGGTTAATTGAATCAGTCAGTACCAAGTTTTTAATCGGAGAATTATTCAACCGCTCGGTTGCTGGACCTGATAAAACAGCGTGCGTGGTGCTGGCATAAACTTCAGTTGCGCCGGCATCAATCAATGCTTGTGCAGCTAGCGTAATCGTTCCAGCAGTATCAATCATGTCATCAATAATGATGGCACGCTTACCCTTAACCTCGCCAATAATATTCATAACTTCGGCGACATTGGCACGGGGCCGACGCTTATCCACAATGGCAATCGAGGTACCCAAAAATTCGGCCAGTTTCCGTGCTCGAGTTACACCACCGTGGTCAGGCGATACAACTACGGCATCCTTTTCAAGGTGATTACTTAAGAAATAATCTGCTAAGAGCGGAGCACCCATCAAGTTATCGACTGGAATATCAAAGAATCCTTGAATCTGGGGTGCATGTAAGTCAAGTGACAATACTCGAGTGGCACCTGCTTCTTGCAGCATATCAGCAACTAACTTGGCAGTAATTGGTTCGCGAGGCCTTGTTTTACGGTCTTGGCGGGCATAACCATAATAAGGAATAACGATGTTGATGGTTTGCGCACTAGCACGCCGCACGGCATCAATCATAATGAGCAGCTCCATCAGGTTATCATTAACCGGCACACTCATCGACTGAATCAAGTATACGTCCTTGCCCCGCACCGATTCATCAATGTTAATTTGAATTTCACCGTCACTAAAGCGTTGCACACTGGACTTGCTGAGCGAGATCCCAACGCGCTTGGCGATTTTTTCAGCAAGCGGCACATTCGAATTAAGGGCAAACAACATCATATTGTCTTTATAAGACATAATTTCCTCCGTAAAAAACTGTTACAACATCTCATTTTACCAAAAGTTGGTCGAAAAAGTTATCTCTTATACCATTATTCAACTTTAGCTAGTGACATTCAAGCCTTTACGCCCAGATATGTCGCCTTTTTTCTATTTATAGATAGAAAATCACTACTTTCACCGGCTACTTTTTTGTCTTGGGATTGACAACTTCCAGCAAGTAATATTTCTACATTCTCTTGGTATAACTGGCTGTATGAGGAACAAACGGATTAAGATTATCCGTAATCGACTTGTCGACAAAGACCAGTTAGTGCATTATAAGCTCCAAATATCATTGGACTTTATACTTATCAAAAAACTTTTGGACCTCTGCACCAAACTTTGGCAGCCCCAATAAGGTGAAATTGTTAATGGCCAGCTGACATTTAGCCAAATATTCTGATCGCTGATCATCATGATAGGCGACCATATTTTCTAGCAAAATCAAGCCATTCTTATAAAAGAACAAGGTTGGGACAATGGTAATCGCATCGGCAGCCTGAATGAAAAAGCTAGTATCCGCATATCTGTTCTGCTCAATGCACTTAATTATGATGTTCTCGCTCATCGCCAGTAGAGCCTCTTTAATACTTACCTTTGAATCATGACAAAAAATTTCAAGCAATCGTCTACCAATCACCAAATTGCCGTCCAGGTCATAGTATGGAACTAGATTAGCAAACAGTCTTAACTGCCGTTCATTAATGTGGTCCGAATTAAAGATCTCTTCCTTAACTTTTTGAAGCTGGTCCTGGTCCAACAGCTCAGGATCATCTTTAACTGCAGCAATAGTTTCATCAAGGAGCAGCAGTTGCTGCTCCTTGTTGGTTAACTTGCTACGCTCAACAGACGCCCTAATACTCTGCAAGCTCGCCTCATCATTTTGATAGTAGGCCTCATTAATAGATCGGGCAAGCTCCCGACTCTGGCTATCCTTAACCTGATCAGCCCAGTTTAATCGACTGAAAAAGTCCAGGGGATTCACATCATTGGCCCGCAGGATTTCAAGCAGATCTACAACCGTGATCCGGTGGACGTCCTTTTCCACCTTGGAATAATATGACGGACTGACCGTAGTACCTGTCCACTCCTTCTGGGTCTTACCTTGCTCCATTCGATACTGCCGCAACAATTCTCCAATTGACATAGCTTCCTCTTTCTTATTCGATTAAAAAATGTCAAATACGACATTTCAGCTAGTTAAAATTATAGTACAAATATAATTAAAATATCATCAAATTTATGAAATAGGAGCTAAAATTATGGATATTTTTTTAAAGAACAAAAACTTTCGCAAGTTTACTATTGCTGGCTGGCTATCCAATGCCGGTAATATTCTCTTCTACCTGGCACTCATGACTTACGCCAGCAGACTGCAAAACTACACTTTGGCCCTTTCGCTAATTACCATTACCGAGGCGTTGCCAGATTTGATTCAGAGTATTAGTGGCTACCTGGCAGACCGGACCAAGAACAAGTACCGGGTCATCGTCTGGCTTGCACTGCTTCGTTTTGCCCTCTATCTGTTAGTTGGGGTGCTCTTTGTCACCAATATTGCTGGTTGGGATCTAGTGCTAATGGTCATCGGCATTAACTTTATTTCCGACCTGTCCGGGATGTACTCCGGCGGCCTCCAGACACCCTTAATTGTCGACTTAGTCGGAAAAGACGAAATGGCCGAAGCCCAAGGCTTCTCTTCCGGCATTTCCCAAGTGATTACAATGGTCGCCCAGTTCGTCGGTTCTGGTCTCCTGCTCTTCATGTCTTATTCGGGATTGGCCATAATCAACGCACTGACCTTTTTAGTTGCTGGACTACTCTTTGCCAACATTACTGCTAATGTAAAAAAGCAGCAACCCCAAGACCAGATTGCCGCCGTCAACGAGCAGAACTTCTTTGCAACCATTACCTCTTCACTCAAGCAGGTCAAGCGTGCCCGCGGCCTGTTAACCATTGTCTTGGTAATTGCCATGCTCAATGGACTGCTCAGTTCAGTTGAACCCCTAATCTCAATTGTCTTGGCCGGTAATAAAGGCATGCTAATTGGCAGTTTTAGCTTCACTTTGGCACTGATTAATGCTTTAATTGCTAGCGGTATGGCTCTGGGGAGTACGTTAGGAACTAAGTTTTTAAAAAAGGCCTCACTATTTCAAATTGCCTTGCTCGCTACTCTAATTAGTAGTGGCATGGCCGGCGCCATTTTATGCAAGAGCACCATTGCTATTTTAATCCTAGGCGTGGCCCTAGGCTTCGCCATTGGGACCGCAAGTCCCAAGTTAACGCAATGGCTAGTAACTTCGGTCGATCGGCAAATCCTGTCCTCTTCGGTTGGTTTATTAAACACCATTTTGGTAATTGCCGGGCCTCTCATGACCACTATCTTTACCGGTATTGCTGGAGCAGTTGGTATCAACTACGCTTTATCTGGAATTCTAGTCCTCAGCCTGATTGTTTTCGCCGTTACTTTGAAAGTAATGCTTAACAACACATCCAAGCAAACGGAAGCAGCAGAAGAGGACTAGCCTGTTAATTTTTCATATTCTTATTTTGTTTTTAATTTAAACTATGATATTATTAAAGATAATGAAAAAACTATTATTTATAAAGGGTTGTTTTATGAAAAAAGTCAAAAAAATATTGATAGCTATTACTTTAATGTTTTTTGGATTAGTTTCTGCTACTAACATTAATTCTAATAGTGTAGAAGCAGCTCCAAAACAACTAGCTAAAACAGATTATTTTCCAAAACCTAAAGAGAAAAAATCGGGGGGGCTAATGCGAATCGCCCCAAATCCAAAAGGGCCCTGGAAAAAAGTAGGTGGACGCAAATATAAGGTTGATGCTGTTAAAGACATACATACATTTGCTTCTACTGTAGTCTCCTATTCTCTTGTCGGATATATAAGTAAAAGTAGCCGAGCTGCAGCTGCTGTTGCATCAGGTTTGTCAGCTGTTTGGTCAAGTAAAATTAAAGGAAAACCTATTTGGGTTACCCAGAAGTTTGAACGGAAAGAGGGGAAATATGTTTTGCTTTCTAGAATAAAATACACATATTACTCAAATGCTTCTAGAACAAAGCGAATTTATTCACAAACCCAAACAAATAGAATCGTAAAAAATACTACTTTTACCAAAAGAAATACGATACGTGCATCGGAAAGTCCTCTAAATTCATTTACTACAAAATAACAAAATATAATTAAAACTAGTTTCTTTAATCTAACAAAAAAGAAGGTAAGCTGAAACTTATCAGCCTTACCTTCTTTTTTTGAATTCCTATTGATAGCCAGAATTTTATTAAGTTCATCGTTATGAGGATTAAATTTAAACCATTTCTACCCTTGCTTCAGCTATTATAAATTTACTACACCCGAAATTCATTCTTCAAGTGGCCAAAAGCCGACTCTATAATAAACTTGCGTTGACCGTAAATATTCCTTAGCCTGTGCCTTAAAAAATAAAGTACAGCCTTTGTAATCTAGATAATAATCGTTTTTCTCATCATAGCACCAGCTACCGACTTTGGATATGATAATTATAATATACTGTTTTATTCTTTTCATAAGTGGCGTTAGGAAAGTTTAGCTGGGAAAGACCTACTTAGGCAGATCATCCTCGCAAGATTTTAACTATGCATCTGGACAATCTTGCGAGCATAAACAAAATGCCTAAACGAATGTATTCAAGAGTACATACCTTCGCTTCCATCATCTTTCTAAAATGAGACACACATTCAACTTCATTTACGATTCACCCTTGTAACATATAAAAATAATCATTTTTTCTCGTGTTTCCGACACTCTTTAACTGATACATATATACAAAAAGCGATCCAAAATAAGGATAAAGAAATTTGTGCAAAATCTTTATTAACAAAACCAATTATCAAAAATAGAATCCAAAACATTAGATACCAAAACAAAGGTAGCTTAATAATTTTAATGAAAAATCGCTTTGTTTGTTGCATAGTCGCAGCCTCCCAAATAAATCGTTATCTGATTATACCTTATTTAGTACGAGCAATACACCAACAAAACTTGATTGGTATTAGCGATTATACCACTTTTTGCTCTACGAGCAGTAAGCAGTCATTGTCATCACCTTGATATAGAACCGCCACTCGATTTTCGATCTTGCTTATCTTGCACAACCACCCCATGACTATTTTCTATCCTGATACCAGTCATAGATGTCCATGATCTTGCAGATCATAAAATAGGTAAATAAAATGACAAAGGTAACTACAACCGTCTTAGCAAAAACGCCAAAGTCAAACATCACTGCCCAAATTAGAAACACCACGTAAACTGCCGAAAGCCGCAAAATGATTTTATCAACTTTACGTTCCTGATTAATCAGGTGGAAAATACGGCCATCATCTAAGTCTTTAATCGGCTTTTTCGCCATAATATTTCCTCCTAGCTCCAAAATTTCACCTTATATTAGCACCTTAAAATTAAAAGTCAATTAAAAAATAGCCCCAAGCATGATTACTTGGGGCTACTTTTTAGCTTAATGATCAATTAACTAGCATAAACTCATCGGTAGTCAGCCGGTGCGCTCCTAGCTTAGTCAATAACTGATTGTAATGATGGCGCATCGGCTTGACCAGTGAATCATGACCATCTGAAATCAAGGTAACAGAATAATCACGATTTAAAGCACTCTTCACGGTCGACTGCACACAGGCCTGACTCATCAGTCCTACGACAACCACATTTTTAGGGTGTTCCTGCTCAACCTTCTTAGTAAAACTAGCTTCCGAGAATGCACTCGGCTCTTTCTTGGTAAAGACTGGCGCATCATTATCAACCACCAATTGAGGATAGAGACTGCCCATGTTTTTTTGTTTGACATAAAAAATAGGCTGGCCTTTTTCCTGAAAAGTCCTAATAATGCGGTTGACACGCTCCAAAAAGGAGGTTTTTCCACTTAAAAAACGCATCGTTTGTTCTTGGACATCGACTACTAACAATAAATTATCGGCTGGCATTGTTTTCCTCTCGCTTGGTAAATAAAACATAAATTCTAGCATTGACACTTTATGAATTCGATTACATTATAACGCTTTGACCTTAACATTCAATACCTAATTTTGAACATTTTTAAGCTATTTTTATAAGCGGAAAACACGGAAACAAAAACTCCGAAATTTGAGCTCAATTTCGGAGTTTATGGCAAAAGTCTTACACTTTTTAAAATTAATTATTATTTAGCCGCCTCTTGCATCATGAATGTACTCCACGGTTCAATCCAAGCTAGCAAATCGAGGTCATCATGCTTTAGTCGACCGACCAAATTGCGCCGACCATCATTTGGTAAGGGCGTTTGCACAATCTGCAATTCACCCTTGTAGCGCGGGTAATCATCATTAACCACGACTACATCTCCCCGTTCAAAGTTAGATTTATTGGCAGAGTGCGCAGGTATGGACTCCTCGGCATAAACAACCCGTGTCTTAGTGTCGCGCAAGAGATAATCTGAAGCATCACCGCGGTATAGATGCGGCTCTTGCAAACAAATTTTACGTTCAAGCGGCGGTACGCCCTCTTCAAACTCTATTCCCAAAACTGGGAATGGGCTATTAAAGGCCTTAGCAACACTAGCTAGCTCAGCTTCACTGGCGAAGGCATTACCGATGATAATATCATCAATCATCTTGCTCAAGCGTAAATGGGTCACTTGACTAAAAATATCCCGTTTACGGTCGCTTTCCATGGTCGGCAACCCTTCATGAACAGGCCACGGACCGAACTTAGCATTTTTCGAAGAGACAAATGCGGCGGTATGCAAACCGTAATCACGGTACTTTGCTGAATAGTCAAGAAAAATCGCTTCGCCCAGACCCGTATATTCTTGCGGATAGAAGTTGTGACAGCCGATTAAGTTGTCAATCTCTGGATCGTAAGCCATAATGCTGTCTAGGTAGTTGGTGCCCCGACTCATGTTCAGCTCGATTTTTAAACCGTACTGATTATGCGTCATGATAGCTTCTTCCATGCCGCTGAAGCCTTCGTCTAAGCGAAGCCCCCAAACTTCTAGCTCATGGAAGAAAACTAAATCATTATAGTCAATTTGTAATTCCTTGAACAAGACGGGGTTGATGTCAACAACCGTCTTAAAGCCCAACTGATTAGCGTATGCCACATCTTCTTTGAGGCGGGCTAGTAAGTCTTCACCCGTGCTACTTTTTAGTTGCAGTAGCGACATGAAGATTCTCTGATAGCCGTAGTGATGTGCTAAGTCGATGTATGCTTTATCCTGGTCAAAAGTGCTTTGCTCAGGGTAAAGGGAAATTCCTAATTGCTTCATGTCTCGTTACTCCTTTAGGCTACATCTTCTGGTTTAATGTTGTTGGAAATCTTGACAAACGGAACGTAAATCAGGAAGCCCACAACCATATTAACCACTTGCAGAACCACCGCACGCCAGTCCAATGTGGCCAAGAAGGCGTTGATGAACGGTGGCATTGACCATACCATCTGATTTCTAACTGGGTTCACCCAGCCGAGGCTCAAAGCACCATAAGCAATTGAGACCATGACCAGTGGTGCCAGCACAAATGGAATAAAGTAAATTGGATTTAATACAATTGGCAAACCGAACATGGTCGGCTCGTTAATGTTAAAGAAGCCAGGAACGAGTGCTACCTTAGCAACAGCCCGCTCGTCTTCCCGTTTAGAAAAGGCTAGAATTGCTAATAGCAATAACAGGGTCGAACCAGCTCCACCAATCCAAGCATAGAGGTCAAAGTTGGACCGGGTCCACATATAAGGCAATGCTTTGCCGGCCTGGCCAGCATTAATATTAGCAATCTGGGCCGTCAACCAAATACTGTCCAAAACCGGAGCAAGCACGTTGGAACCATGAATACCAAAGAACCAGAATAATTGAACTAAGAAGGCCATTAAAAGAACAGAACCGTAACCTTGACTGACATGCATCAGTGGCTCTTGGATAGTCTTAGAAATAAAGTCAATCACCGTCGTCTGGTTAAGACTAAAGAGATAATCAATTACACCAACCGTAAAGAGTCCAGCGGTTGCCGGGATAATACCTGTGAAAGCATTAGCAACTGCTGGCGGTACACTGTCTGGCATCTTAATGGTAATCTTCTTCTTCATAAACCAGATATAGATGGTGACCGCAATGGCACCCATAATCATGACTGTGAAGAAACCAGCCGCACCGAAGTACTTGTTAAAGTTGAAGTAACCCCAGGCCGAAACGTTCTTGCCAGTAACGGCAGCTCCGGCATCAGTCAAGGTCTTGGCGTCACCCTTAGACAGAGTTTTCGCCAAATCCATAGTGAAACTTTGCGGTAGACCCATGATAAAGGTACCAAGACTGACCAAACCACCGGCTGTCGGCTCAACCTTGTACTGAACCGATAGTTGGTAACCAAAGGTAAAAGCAAATAGTAAAGCTAAAATGGCTGTTGTTCCTGTCCAGACCACAGAATTAATGCCAATCAGCCACTGCATCGAGTTAACAATGCCCATCCAACCCATTTGAGTTGGCAAGTCTCTTATTAACGCGTTAATAACACTGGCCACAGCACCAGCCATAATCAACGGCATAATGGAGATAAAGGCGTCACGCAAGGCTACAAGCCAGCGAATCTGCCCTATCCTAGCTGCGATTGGAACAACATGTTTGTTTAACCAATCAATTAATTTATTCATAATATTCCTCCTCGCTATATCTCATAACAATTGTAGTATAACACATTTCCTTGGAAGCGGTTTACTTTAAATTGCCGAAAAGTGCTGGGGCTGTAGGCTTTCAGCCTTTGGTATATGACAATACTAGCCATGTATCTGATAGCTAGCGGCTTTTTCAAATAAGTGGTATAGGCCAAAAATATTTTTATAAAATTTTGATATATGACTTATTCCCTACTATGATTTTGTGTTCATATTGTAAATAGTATACTTTTTGACCAAACAAAAAAGCGATACCAGCGGTATCACTTTTATTGAAGCAACTTACTTTGCAGCAACTGCGTAATCGGAAATGTTCAAGGTTTGCTGAAAACCATTGGCGTTCGTAACAGTCAGCACTGTGTTGTTGTTACTAAACTGCACTGCACTTGCATCAACACCATTGGCAGTGGCGGCTAACTTAACAATTTGGTTAGCCTCATCAACCGTTAAGTTGGTCAAGTCCTTAACCTGAACTTTTTTGCCATTGAGCGCAGCCTTAGCCGTATTAAGCTTAGCTACTGCACCGTTAACTTGAGCGATCGTCGAAACGGCCGCATTAATCTGGCTTGCTGAGGTGACAGCCGCATCATAGGCATCGCGGAGCGACTTAGTAGCAAGCTTGTAGGAATCATCTGCCTTTACCTTGGTAGCATCTGTCAAAGCATCCTGCAGTGCCTTTTTATCAGTATCTGTGGCAGTTACCGTTTCATTTTTGGCTGTTTCAGGAGTATTGACTGGCACTAATTTAGCCCCACTGACCATACTAATATCAGCTTCCTTCAAGTAGCCGTTCTTGTCGCTTTGCAGTTTGTAGAACAGTTCTGCCTTGTTATCTGCTTCAACCCAAATGTAACGCAGTTCAGTTACACGAGCAGTATGATCCTTGGCAAAAGTCTTGGTTGACTGTTTAACACCCTTGTCGTTATATACATTAGCATTGCGGGCCAAGGTAACCGTAGTTACCGTCTTGTCTTCTTCAGGCATGGCGTTTACTGGTTTTAATTGCTTACCGGCAATCACACCAACGTTACTCTTCTTAACCCACTGGTCAGTGCCAGGATAGTTACTATCATTAATGCGGTAGTATAACTTCTTACCAATGTACTTGAGTTGGTCAACCTTTAATTGTTGACCCTTCTTAATTAAGGTCTTGCTCGATTCACCGTTACCATCATAGAGGTAGGCATTACGGCTCAACGTAATAACTGTCTCTTTATCATTTGGTAAACTTTCATCTTTAGCCGGGGCCGGTGTGACTGGCTTAAGCTTGGGGCCAGTAACCGTCCCCACGTTAGCAGCCTTGATGAATTGGTTGGTCTGGCCACTAATCCTATAGTAGAGCTTTTTACTGATGTAGATCAACTGGTCCACATTGACAGTCTGACCTTTTTTAAGCTTTTTCTTGTCAGTCTTGCCCTTGGCATCATAAATGTAAGCATTGCGCTTAATCTTAGCCGTAGTAGTCTTCGTCGCCTTGACGACCTTCTTACCATCAACGTAGCCAACATTAGCAGCCTTAACAAAGGCGCCAGAACCAATATCATAGTAGTCCTGGTTGGCAATAGTTACTTTTTCGCGATAATTCAAGAGCTTATCTTTAGGGATCTTAGTGTACTTTGCACTACCCATATAAGTCTTCAACCGTTTACCGTTTTTGTCATAAACATAAGCATTATGACTTAACTTGATGGTGCCCTTCTTTGAAGCCTTAGTCTGCTTGCTGCTTCTATCATTATTTCCAGCGTTATCGCTATCTTTCTTAGTTGCAGACTCGTTAGCGGCTTGAACTAAGACTGGCGCACTAGCACTAATTATTGGACTTACACCAATCAGTGCAACTGTTGAGACGATCATCATTTTATGACTTAATTTCATTTATTTCACTACCTCGTAAAAAATTTAATATCTATATTGTATACCAAACGCCGAGTAAATAAAGCCGGAAGCGCGATAGCTTACTTTTTCTTAATACTCTTAAGCAATTGCTAAGTACTGCCTTCTAGTATATTTAACAATATTTATCAGCTACTTACTAATAAATTGATAACAAGAACTGTAATGTTACTAAAATTTATCTGTATTCACTATTTCCACTGTGGATCATTCGCAAGTGGCAATTTTTGCCAGTAATCAGGTTTGTTGACCTGCCGGCCACGGGCAATTGCCAGCTCATGCCGGGCTACATCCTTAGTAATTGTAGAATCAGCGGCTACAAAGGCATGGTCAGCCACATTGACCGGGGCAACCAAAGTTGCACCTGAACCGATAAAGGACCGGTCACCGACATTAATATGATCTTTTTGCACGCCATCATAATTAGCGAAGATTGTTCCGCAACCCACGTTAACTTCCTTGCCCAAGGTTGCATCGCCTACATAAGTCAGGTGGCCAACTTTGGAATTATTTCCAATCTCAGCGCTTTTCACTTCAACGAAGTTGCCAATGTGTGCGCCCGCACGAATAAGCGACTGGGGCCGCAAGTGTGAATTAGGACCAACATCAGAGTGGTCTTCCATCTCAGACTGCTCAATTGTCGAAGACGTCACCGTGACGTGGTTGCCTAGTTTTGCATCAATAATTCTGGAACCAGCTGTTATCAAGCAATTGCTACCGATTTCAGTTTGTCCCTTAATCACCACATTGCCTTCAATTTGGGTATCACTGGCAATCTTGACATCAGCATCAATATAGGCTGTATCGGGATCGACAAAAGTCACCCCATTACGCATGTGCTTTGCATTAATTCTTTTTTGCATGATCTTGTTAGCCTGTGCCAGGGCAATCCGGTCATTGACACCAATACTTTCACTGAAGTCACGCGTCTTATAAGCCCCAATGCGCTGACCCTTATTTCGCAGAATCTCCAAAACATCGGTCAGGTAGTACTCGCCTTGGGCATTATGGTTCCCCACCTGCTTGAGCGCAGCAAAGAGTTGTTCATTATCAAAACAGAAGACACCGGTGTTAATTTCTTTGATAGTTAGTTCTTCTGGACTAGCATCTTTTTGTTCAACAATCCGTAACACATTATCCTGTTCATCACGAATGATACGGCCATAACCGTAGGGGTCAGGTGCCTGTGCGGTCAACACAGTAGCGGCATTACCCTTTTTCTGGTGGTAATCAAACAATTTCTGGAAAGTTTTGCTGGTAAATAGTGGGGTGTCGCCGGTAATTACCAGCGTCGCGCCGGACTTGCTAGCCAGCAACTTTTCTGCAGTTAGTACCGCATCACCCGTACCCAACTGCTTTTTTTGCAGGACAAAGTCTGACTTACCCTTTAAAGTCTTCTTGACTTCCTCGGCCCCATTGCCAACAACAGTAACAATCTGGTCGGGGTCAATCGCTTGCGCTGCTTCAACCACATGCTCAACCATGGCTTTACCACAAACTTGATGCAAAACCTTGTATAGCTTGGACTTCATCCGGGTACCCTTGCCGGCTGCAAGAATTACTACAAACTTTTTCATTAAATTCAGCCTCTTCTGTCTTACTTCCTAATACCAATATTTTAATATATTATCCCTCAAGTTAAAAGCGACTATAGTCGGTATGCGCCACCAATGTTCCGGGTTCGGCTACAATGACTTTTTGCTCACCATCTACTTGCTTGATCTTCACTAGTGAAAGGTGGTCCTCAATCAGCTTTTCATCATCCCAATCAGCCTCGCAAAGAACACAAACACCAGCAATATTGCCGTTGAATTCCTTGACTAGTTGCTGCATCCCGGTCAAGGTGCCACCAGCCATCATAAAATCATCAACTAGCAAAACGTTCGCATCATCTTTCAAAGCTCTAGTTGGTAATTCCATCTTAGACACCCGATCAAGTGAAGATGAAATATAGTTAACCGAGACCGTTGCCCCTTCGGTCACTTTGGACCGCTTCCGTGCAATAATAAAAGGGACATTTAAGTAACGCGCAACGGCCTGAGCCAGAGCTATTCCCTTGGTCTCAATCGTCATAACCACGTCAATATTAGCGTAAGCATAACGGGTTGCAATTAGTTTGCCAATCTTTTCTAAGTCTTGCGGATTCCCTAAAATATCGGACAAGTAAACAAAACCACCGGCCAAGATGCGCTGTGAATCCTCAATGCGCGACGCCAAATCAAATAAGTAGTTCTGGGCATGCTTTTTGCCCCAAAAGGGAACATATCGGACGCCACCAGCAGCGCCGGCGACTGTTTCCAAAATACCATCCTGCTTATCAGCCAGCGTGTGCTTCAAGATTGCCAGATCTTCAGAAATCGATGATTTAGCCGCACCGTAGCGCTTAGCAAACAGTGGTAACGGGATTAAATCGTGGGGGCGTTCCATTAAATACTTGGTCATATCGACCAATCTCTCTGAACGTTTCATAAGTTATCACCTCTAATGTTTGTCTTTTGTCTGTTACTACTATACACTGAACCACCAAAAAAGGCACTAACATTTTACAAAATGCCAGTGCCGACAGGTATCTTTCCCACTTGAGCTTTATCTTATTCAGCTACATCGTCAAATTTCAAGGTAATATTCTTGGTTAACAAGTCAGTGTAACTATATGAGACATGCTTAAAGTTATTTTGCTCCTGGTCCAAGTCGACCACAAAAACAGCGGGAAAGGTCTCCCGTAAAACTCCACGTCTTTTTGTAACTTTCTTACGTCCGGCTCTAGCAACCACTGTTAGTGCGTCACCTAAGTGCGAATCCAGTTTGTCCTTAATGGTATTAATTGATGTTGGCAATAGTAACAGCTCCTTTAGCATTGATTATACCACTTCACTTGATCTTTTTCAATATTTTTTAAGCAAGACAAGATTATTTTTTAATTGGAACCGCTTGAGCAATCTGAATAAATTGGCTAATAGTTAACTGTTCTGGCCGCACCCGGGGATCAACTCCTAGCTCCGCTATCAAACGCGTACGCTGTTCTTGATCTTGCAGCAAGTTTTTCAAATTATTATTTAATGTCTTACGCCTTTGAGCAAAACACATCTTAACCACCCAATTAAAATGCTGACGTTCTCCAACCGCTGGCTTTTCTGCCAAAGGTCTTAAAACCACCACACTAGAATCTACCTTGGGACGGGGAATAAATGATGTACTGGGAACGGTTAAGGCAATCTGGGCACTCATTTCAGTCTGCACAGCAATCGTTAATGGACCATAGTCCTTACTGTTAGGACTAGCTTGCAAGCGCTCTGCTACCTCTTTTTGCATCATCAAAGTTAAGCTAGAGAAGTTCAGTCCAGTATTGCCCAAAAAGAAAATAATCGGCGTCGTGATGTAGTACGGTAGATTTGCAACTACCTTAACCGGTCTGGTCATGTCAAAGAAGTCACTAAGGTCTTGGTCAAAGTCTGCTTTTAAGATATCCTTGAGTATCAGCTTGAAACGCTCTGCGCACGGAATACCATTTATTTTATTCGGTAATTCATGCTCCAAAATTGTCGGTAAGTCTTCGTCAATTTCATAGGCGAAGACCTTCGCACCAGCTAACAGAAGCTGCTCAGTTAAAGAGCCAATACCTGGTCCGATTTCAATTACTTGGTCACCTGGCTCAACTTCAGCAGCATTAACAATAGCTCTGATTGCATCCAAATCGACTAAAAAGTTTTGACCCAAGTTCTTCTTCGCCCGGACAAAATACTGGTTGATAATTGCCTGGGTTCTAACCGCCGATCCAATGGGAATTTCGTTATTCATGCTTAACCTCCTGGACGGCTTGTTCAAGGTCATTCAGCGTCACGCCAAAAGTTTGCAAGCGTTTATAAAACTGCTTGGCATTACCATAGCCAATCCGCAACTTAATGCCAACTTGTTCACGCAACTTACGTGCACCTTGACCGCTAGATAAACCTAGCCGCTGATAATCTCCAATGGTTAAATCACTAGGCAGGGCCTGCGCTTCATGCAGCTCACTTAAGGCCTTAATTAAGGCTGCTCGCGAGGCATGTTCCACGCCCAGCGAATTACCTCGTTTGTGCGGCTCACCTTCCTTGCGGGTAATGAAAGCCTGTTTAGCATCAGGTACTGCAGCCGTTACTAGTCGGCGAATGCGTTCGCCATTGAGATCAGGATCCGTCAGAATGATAATTGGTCTTTTTTTGGCTAGTTCTGCAAGTTCAATCAAGACCGGTTCGGGTACATCTGAACCATTAGTTTCAATTGTTTCAATCCCCGGGAAAAATTGTTTGAGCCGGGTTGTGTCATCTTTGCCTTCAACTACTACAACCGCATTAAATTGTTTTTTAGTTAAGACCATAAGCCCTCACTGTATTTGCATATGTTGCCTGGGCAACTTCTTCTAGTGGAATATTTTTCAGTTCAGCAAGCGCACGCGCCACGTAATAAACATTCCCCGGTTCATTCTGGCGACCGCGGTATGGTTTGGGTGTCAGAAACGGGGCATCAGTTTCAACTAAAAGCCGGTCTAGCGGCGTTTTTTGCGCAGATTCATGAACTTCTGTCGCCTTCGTAAAAGAAACTACGCCGGAATAGGAAAAATAAACATTCAGATCGAGAAACTTGCTTAGCCACCTCGCATCGCCATTAAAGCTGTGCAGAATTGCACCATATTCTAGGTTGCTGCTTTGCAAAATCTCGTAGCAATCACCAAAGGCATCCCGCGTATGGATGTCCACTGGCATTTTTAGTTCGTGGGCTAGTTCAAGCTGGCGGGCAAAAACAGCCCGCTGCTGATCACGGGGCGCTTCATCCCAATAATAGTCCAGCCCAATCTCGCCCATTGCGACCACACCAGGCAGTTGCAGTTGTTCAATCAGCTCATCTTCAGCCGCTTGATTATAGTCCCCGGCAACGTCAGGACAGTAACCGACCATGGCATAAACTTGATCAAAGCGCTGAGCCAAGTCAATTGCCCCTTTATTAAAAGTCGGATCCTGACCCACACAAATTAGCTTGGTCACACCTAATTTCTGAGCGCGCTCAAGATAATATTCTTCTTTGCCGCGAAAAGGTTCATCTTGCAAGTGAGTATGATTATCAATTAGTTCCATTAACCTAATTCTGCTCCCACTTCGTGTTCATCGCCTACTAAAGCCAACTTAACCATGCCACCTTGTTCACTTGAAAGCAGCATTCCTTGGCTCAAGTGTCCGAGCATCTTACGCGGTTTTAAGTTGGTCACAGCCAAGACCTTCTTATTTAACAGTTCACTGGCATTAGGGTAGAACTTGCGGATACCACTCAAAATTTGCCGCTCATTGCCATCGCCAAAGTCGAGCTGGAACTGCAACAACTTGTTCGAACCTTTAACCGGCTCAACTGCCAAGATTTTGCCGACTTGAATCTTGACCTTGTCAAAGTCATCAATTGTGATTTCCTTGGCTTGGCCCTGCTGGCTACGACTCTGCTTCTTTGGCTTGGCCTTGGCCATCTCATCTTTGATGTACTTAATTTCTTCTTCTGGCTTTAAGCGGGGATAGATTGGCGCGGCCTGTTCAACCACCTTAATCTGCCAGTCAAAGCCCCCAAATTCAAGGGTCTTGTGACCCTTATCCTGCCAGTCAAGACCCAACTGTCTAAACATTTCAACCGGTGTCTCAGTCATAATCGGGGCAATTAAGAGCGCAATTAACCGCAGACTTTCAGCCAAGTTAGACATTACCCGAGCTAATTCAGCCGTCTTCTTGTCCTTATTCAATGCCCATGGCCTTGTCTCATCGATATACTTATTAGCACGACTAATTAGTTGCCAGATATCCTCAATGGCCTGGGTAAAGTGAAGTGTGTCCATCTTTTCCTGGTAGTCCGCAATAGTCTCACTGGCAACGCGGGCTAAATCTTGACCAAACTCATCCTGGTCACCAGCCACCGGCTTGACTAGGCCAGCTTGATACTGATTAATCATCGAAACTGTTCGATTAAGCAAGTTACCTAAGTCATTGGCCAAGTCATAATTGACGCGTTCAACGAAGTCTTCAGGAGTAAACACCCCATCTGCCCCAAATGGTAGCGCCCGCATCAAGTAGTAACGCAAGGCATCAACACCATAACGGCTGGTAATTGATTCAGGATAAACGGCATTACCCTTGGACTTGGACATCTTGCCATCCTTCATGAGCACCCAGCCATGGCCAATAATGTGTTTAGGCAGGGGCAGCCCTAGGGCCATCAACATAATCGGCCAATAAATCGTATGGAAACGCACAATTTCCTTACCCACCAAGTGAATATCAGCTGGCCAAAACTGCTTAAATAGAGAATCATCCTCAGAACCATAACCCAGTGCCGTAATATAGTTGGACAGGGCATCGATCCAAACGTAGACCACATGCTTGGGATCACTTGGGACCGAAATGCCCCAAGAAACCGTTGTTCTCGTCACAGATAGATCTTCTAGGCCCGGTTTAATGAAGTTATTGACCATTTCCTTTTCGCGAGAATGCGGCAAGATGAACTCGGGGTGGTCTTGATAGTACTGGTAGAGGCGGTCAGCATACTTACTCATCCTGAAGAAGTAAGACGGTTCTTTGACTAGCTGAACCTCGTGGCCGGACGGTGCCTTCCCGCCGATTACATTGCCGGTATCATCCTTATAGACCTCGGCTAGCTGGGACTCAGTAAAGTATTCTTCATCTTCAACCGAATACCAACCGGTGTATTCGCCCAGGTAGATATCACCTTGCTGCAAGAGCTGTTCAAAAATCTGCTGCACTCCCCGGACATGCTCCTCATCAGTGGTTCGAATGAACTTGTCATAAGAGATATTCAGACTTTTCCACAGCTTTTGATAGGTCGCTGCCATTCGATCCACAAATTCTTGCGGCTTAATGCCTTGTTCTGCAGCTTTTTGTTCAATCTTAAGACCGTGCTCATCGGTCCCCGTCAAAAAGAAGGTATCATAGCCCTGACTCCGCTTGTAGCGCGCCATTACATCGGCTGCAATCGTCGTATATGCATTACCAATGGTCAAGCGACCAGATGGGTAATAAATTGGGGTCGTGATATAAAAAGTTTTTTGCTCAGCCATATTTTTCTCCTTAAGTTTTGTCTAACTTCATTATATTATACTACATCACTAAAAAAGAGAATTCCGGACGGAATCCTCTTTTCAAACGAGCCCTTTTTACTAGTAGCGCTAAATTAAGAACTCTTCACTTTTCAGGTAAAAGTGCTTAATCACCGTGGTGAGTAAAATATAGAGCACTAAAATTCCTAGCACAATCCACATGAAACTCATTGGGAGCTCGCCAAACTTTAGTTTGTTGCTCAAAAACGAGAATGGAATCAGCGTACCAATAATACTTGCACCAAAGGTGGACAAGATGACCGTGGCCGTAGCATGCTGACCCACAAAAGGCAAGCGCGGATCGCGCAAGGCATGGATAACCATTTCTTGAGTCCAAAGCGACTCAATAAACCAACCCGTGTGGAACAATGCAATAAAGGCAACCTGTTGAGCGGGGCTAATCGCATTATAGTTACCGCCAACCAGGTGCGGGCAGATCACAAAGTACAGCAAGCCAAAAGTTAAAATATCAAAGACTGAGGAAGTCGGTCCAAAGTAAAACATAAACTTCGGCAGTTTTTTGGTTGACCAAGTCCGTGGTACTTTCAGGTACTCATTATCCATATCATCAAAAGGTAGTGACAAACAACTGGTGCCATACAGCAGGTCCAAAACCAGTAACTGGAGCGGGAGCATCGGCAAAAATGGCAAGAAAGAGGAGGCCACTAATATTGACAAGATATTACCGAAGTTGGAGGAAAGAGTAATCTTGATATACTTCATCGTGTTGCCAAAGACTTTACGACCAATCCGAACCCCCGTTTCGAGCACATTGAGATCCTTATGCAACAAGATAATATCAGCAGACTCTTTAGCAATATCAACGGCCGTATCAACTGAAATTGAAACATCAGCGGCTTTCATTGCGGGAGCATCATTAATCCCATCGCCCATATAACCGACCGTATGCCCGTTTTGCTTCAGCAAGTTAATAATTTTAGTCTTATCTTCTGGTGAAAGTTTGACAAAAATATTGCATTCTTCAACCATCTTGGCTAGCTCTTCCGGTTTTTTACCTTCTAAATCTGCGCCGGAATAAACCGTATCAACGTTCAACCCCACCTGCAGACCAACCGTTCTGGTAACGGCCTCATTGTCGCCAGTCAAGATCTTAACGGTGATTCCATCACCCTTAAGACGGGCCAGAGCGACTTTGGCACTCTCCTTGGGCGGATCAAGAAAGGCTAAAAACCCGCAAAGAATTAGCTCATTTTCATCCTTGACCGAAAATTCGCCCACTGGGGCCGGATTCCGCTTATAGCCAATCATAATCACGCGCAGGCCATCATCATTCATGTTGTTGACCTTTTCCATTACCTTTTGTTTACGCTCTGGGGTTAGCGGCAGAATCTGGCCATCGACCTCAAGCTTGGTAGCAACAGCCATCATTTCTTCAGAAGCGCCCTTGGTTACCAGCAAGTGTTCGCCATGTTCACGATCAGCGTTCTCAACCACAACACTCATGCGCCGTCTGGAGAAGTCGAAGGGGATTTCATCAATCTTGTTATAATCACGCTGGATTTCACTAATATCGAGTTCGTCACCGGCAGCCTCGATAATTGCCTTGTCAATCAGATTCTTCATCCCCGTTTGATAATTAGCATTGATGTAGCCCATTTCCAAAATCCGCGGGTTTTCGTGCAAGTTCAAGTCATAATGGCGTTCTAGTACGACCTTGTCCTGGGTAAGTGTTCCCGTCTTGTCGGTACACAGGATGTCAGCAGAGCCAAAATTCTGAATCGAGTTCATTTTTTTGACGATTGTCCCCTTTTTGGACATCTCAATTGAACCCTTAACTAAGTTAGTGGTAACAATTACCGGCAGCATCTCTGGAGTCAGACCAACTGCGGTCGCAATCGAAAAGATCAAGGCATTAACCCAGTCACCCTTAGTTAGACCATTAATAATTAATACTAGCGGCGCAATGACTGCCGTCATAACAATCAAAAGTTTAGAAACGTTCTTGATCCCCACGTCAAAAGTCGTGTTCTTAACATCACTGTGGGCAATGTCATGCGCCAGCTTGCCAAACATGGTCCGCTCACCCGTGGCAAAAACTACACCTAAGCCAGAACCAGAAACAATTGTCGTTCCCTCGTAGAGAATGTTGGGGTAATCCAGATAGTCACGATCTTGACCTAATTGCGGTTTCTTAGTCGCAATTTTTTCAACTGGATTTGATTCACCATTGAGCGAACTAGATGAACAAAAGAGGTCTTTACTAGTAAGTAACCGCATGTCTGCCGGCACCATATCACCAGCAGCCAGACGAATTACATCACCAACCACCACCTTGCTGGTATCGATCTCCTGGTCCTTGCCATCCCGGATGATATCCGTGGTAACCGAAACCATTTTTAAAAGTGCTTCAACGGCACTAGAAGATTTGACATTTTGGATAAAACTAGTAATCCCTGAAATGACCACCATCGTGAGCATGATGGCAACTGTACTCAGATCTTTTTCTCCGGCCGGTACAAAAATATAGTCGGTACAGAGAGAAATTGCGGCCAGGGCTAATAAGACCAACGTAAACGGCGTTATAAAGGCCTCAGCTAGAAACTGCAGCTTAGAGTTGCGCTTACCAGACGCGATTGTATTGGAACCAAATTCCTCCCGGTTTTTTTCTGCTTGACTACTGGTCAGTCCGTCGCTGCTTGCATGGAGCCTTGCGAGTGTCTCCGCCCTATCCTCATTGGCAATGGCTTTGACTAGCTCCAGGTCCTTGTTGCTAGCAACTTCAGTTGGTTTTCTCAGCATCTTCATCACTCCTTTTCTTTCCAAAACACAAACAAACTAAAAAGAGATCGCCCTCATACCGCTGGCGACCCCCTTTTAAACAAGGTATCATTAATACTCGTCGTTCAGTTTTAACACTACGTGACGTAAGCTCAGGCTAGCTATCTGGTTACCGCCTTATCTCGACGGTAACTATTTAACTCATTGGCATCTCTGGATGTTTCTGAGCGATAGCATTTGTTCACGTAGGAGTCTCACCTAACAGTTTATTTGTTTTATTTGATTTGCACTGTGAGTGTAATACACATCACCAACTTAAGTCAACCCATTTACTTATTTTTTGAGTGCAAGTTATTTTTAAAGAATAAAGCCAGTCCCCCCAAAACGACCACGAGGGCTAGGGCAATTGGAAGTGCTAGCCGGTGGGGATGCGTGATTTGGGCGCGTTCCTCCGCCGACAAGTCGTACTTATCAAGCGAATACTGATACTGTTGGTCAATGGTGGTCGCACATGCTCTAAAGACGAAGCGTAAGCCTTGATTAAATTTTTGGCGGTTATTGCTGCGCAAGCGGTCGGACTGTGCCCGAATGATGCTACCGCGAATATCCGCGGTAAAGCCGCCGTGTAAGTCCTTACTGGTATAAATCTGGACGTTACGCTTCTGATCTTTACTACCTACCACGATAAAGACGGTGTGTTTATACTTACTCAGTTTTTTGGGCGTTAAATGATTCACCCGGTTTACTGTCTGCACAATAATTCGCGGTTGCTCACTCGTCTGCAGATAACGATCGTTCTTAGCCATAATCAACTTACTGGTTTCACGGTCCAGCAGATGACTATTGTCTTTGACGTTGGGATTGGTAAAAGCCGTCATCGTGCAAAACACCCCCACCAAGGCAAGCATTAACGTCAACTTAGTTTTCAACGTCTGCCAGCATTTGAGCCAATTGCTCCACGTAGTCGCGGTCAATTTTAATTTGCTCATAGGGCACCCCACATTCTTTAAACAACGCTATGGTTAACGGACTATCATGATAGTCAAAGTAATAATTAACTTTTTTGACTCCGGCCTGCGTCAGTGCTTTGGCACAATTGTAACAAGGAAAGTGCGTTACATAGATTTCCGTAGCGGCAGTCGAAACTCCGTTCTTGGCACATTGAATCAACGAGTTCATTTCCGAGTGAATTGTCCGCACACAATGCCCATCCACCATCTGATGACCGACGTCATCACAATGCGGAGCCCCCGTCACGGAACCGTTGTAGCCGGTTCCGATAATTCGATTGTCCTTGACCAAGACACTACCAACAAGCGCTCGCGCACAAGTTGAGCGTTGGGCAATCACCAGTGCTTGCATCATAAAGTATTGTTTCCAAGGAATCCGTTTACGCATTTTTTACCTCTTAAAGTAATTCAGGCCAATTGCCTCACGCACCTCAGTCAGAGTTTGATTAGCTACTTGATTGGCCTGGTCTGAGCCTGCTACCAGCATCTCCTCAACCTCAGCTAAATTTTGCTCAAAGTGGGCCCGGCGAGCCCGAATTGGACTCAATTCTGCTTCCATTACTTCGTTCAGGTAACGTTTAATTTTGACATCGCCCAAGCCACCTTTTTGGTAATCTTCTTTCAATTCTGCTACCTTATCCTTATCAGGGGCAAAAATATCAAGATAGGTAAAGACCGTATTACCTTCAACCTTGCCTGGATCCTCGACATGAATATGCCCCGGATCAGTGTACATTGACATGATCTTCTGCTTGACAGTTGCTGCATCATCAGACAGGTAAATCGCATTATTCAATGACTTGGACATTTTGGCATTGCCATCGAGTCCAGGCAACCGCCCCTGGCCTTGGGTCGGAAAATAACCTTCCGGTTCAACCAGCACCTGACAATTATATACACGGTTGAAAGTCCGCACGATCTCACGGGTTTGTTCAAGCATCGGTGCCTGATCATCGCCAACCGGCACCAGTGTTGCTTTAAAGGCCGTAATATCGGCTGCTTGAGACACTGGATAATTCAAAAAGCCTACTGGTAGGGACTCAGTAAAGCCTTTTTGCTTAATCTCAGCCTTCACAGTGGGATTACGCTCCAAGCGGCTAACCGTTACCAGGTCCATATAATAAGCTGTCAGTTCGAACAAAGCTGGAATTTGCGACTGCACGAAGATGGTTGAAATAGTTGGATCAAGTCCCACCGCCAGATAGTCCAGGGCAACTTGCACGAGGCTGGTGCGGATTTTTTCGGGATCACGGGCATTGTCAGTCAGGGCCTGAGTGTCGGCAATCATAATGAACGGGTGGTAATCACCAGTATTTTGCAGTCTAACCCGATTTTTTAAAGAACCAATGTAGTGGCCCACATGCAATCTCCCAGTTGGGCGATCGCCTGTTAGGATAACTTTCTTATTCATTCTATCTTGCCTTCCTTGAACTTTTAAAACCTATTTCATCTGCTAATTATAGTCAATTCTACCAAAAATCAAGTGATGATTAAATACGGAGAGAAAAATGTGCAATCAATTTCAATTAGCCAGTCTGGCTGAAATTAGCAAATATCTGATACAGGACTTAAACTTACCACTGGTCGAACCAGCTGCTCAGCTTCCGCAAGCGCAGCAAATCTTTCCCCAAGCGGCTGCACCTGTCTTGCTTTTTCAAGATAAGCAGTTAATCTTAGACAAAAAGACCTGGGGTTATCCCAGTTTATTCGCCAACAAGGTAATCTTCAATGCTCGTATTGAACGCTTTTTTGCGGAAAAACCGTCGCTGTGGAACAGCTCCTTTGCCAAACGGCGTTGTCTCATTATTGCCAAGCAATTCTTTGAATCCGGGCCGCAAACTTATCTAGCTAGCAACGGCCGCCGTTACCATGAACGTTTCAGTTTTCGCAATGAAACTGAACCATTGACCTTAATTGCCGGAATTTATCAAGAAGACCATTTCGCCATGGTGACGACTGCCCCTAATTCAGTGATGGCACCACTTCATGACCGAATGCCCTTAGTCATTCAACCCCAGGAATTGCGGCAGTGGCTCTTTCAAAACTTTACTTCATTGCTTGACCGTAGTCAGATACCCCTAGCTGTCAGCAAAATACCGCAAAGACAATAGCCAATCTGCTACTTTTGCTAGTTACCGGTCTAAATTTTTTAAATCGAAACTTGGATTTAGACCAAAAACATGGTAAACTGGTTCAGTAATGCGGGTATAGTTTAATGGTAGAACGTTAGCTTCCCAAGCTGAAGATGCGGGTTCGATTCACGCTATCCGCTTGAAAAAAAAGGCAATGACTTAAGTCATTGCCTTTTTTTGTTAGGTCATAATAACCAAGATCAATCCGTTAACTATTGCCAAGTAGACAGGCATCCAGAGCGTTTGGGTATAGAGGTAAGACCAAGCAAAGATGGCACCAAAGATCAAATTGACCACCAGTAACGGCAGCGAATTTTGCCAATTGAGCAGGCTAAAGACCAAGCCCGAAGCAAGTGTCCCCAGCGCAGCTGTCATTACGGTGTTACGCCGGAAGGCATAGTTAAACAAAAATCCAGTCGCCAGAAATTCCTGCAGCACAGGTACGACAATACCTACTGCCAATAATAAAAACCAGTACGTACCACTTGCTTCATGGTGCAAGTAGTCAAGCTGAAAGCCATACAGTTTGAGTTTGCCATAAGACTGTAACCACGACACGCTGATCCGCAGAACCGTCACGACCACCGTCAAGCCCACAATAAGACCGAATTCACTCAACCATGAGCCCGTGAAACTGCGGTCGAAATAACGCTGCTCCCGGTTAAAACGATAAATAAAAAACAACAAAACCATCAGTGAAATCGTGACAAATAAAATTAAATCCCAGATGTGAATTGGTGAATTGTTAGTAACAAGCTTAACTACGCCAGCAACCATTATGTAGCCAATTAAGTAAATGGCATAGCGAATTAGGTTGCCTTCTCTTGATGCTGGTGTATTCACAAAAATTACCTCTATCCAATGTGTACCTTACAAGTCCCATATTATAGCAAAAAAAGGCCGCTTTATGAAATGCCAGCTGTTTTTTCTCCTGCAGACCGGCCGTAATGCTTACTCATAAGCATTACCACCATTGTGACCACCAACCAGGCTGCTACGTCTGATGGCGGTCGCCCCCGGCAACAGACTGGAAGCCCGGATTAGACTGGTAAAACCGTACCTTTGTCTAATCCGATCGATAGTCAGATCAATGGTATGTTTTTTTAGCTGTTCAGTAGGTTGAACAAAAAAAGTTAGCTGGTCGCTAGTTGCAGGGACCAAGTGGCTACAACTTACTCCTATTTCTCGGACAGGCTCGCCATGCCAATTTTTGCGCAAAAGTGCAATGAGTTCTTGCACCAGCAGGTCAGTGTCATTAGTGGGAAGAATTTTTTGCTGAACGCTGAAACCCTTGCGGTTGCCATCTTGCTGATATCGTGAAAAGCCAATATGCAGACTAAGGCAGCCGGCCTGCAGGTGATGTGCCCGAATCCGAGCGGCCACCTGCTCACCAATTTCACGGAGGACGATTTCCAGCTCACGTTGGACCGTATAATCCCTCGTTAAGATTTGCGAATTACCATAGCTTTTCGTCCGCGGTTGGTACTTTTGGCTGATGATACTACGGTCAACCCCCCAACTCATGGCAAATAATTGTGCGCCAATAACCCCGAATTCTTTTTGTAAAATAGCCGGATCAGTGTGAGCTAATTCATACATATTATTAATCTGTAACCGGTGCAGACGCTTGGCCGTTCTCTTGCCAATCCCCCAAACGTCTTCTAAATTAGGAAGCCGCCAAATTGTGTCGGGCACATCAATGTAGTGCCAGTAATCAATCATCGATTCCCGGTGTTTAGCCGAAGTATCCATTGCCAACTTGGCCAGTAGGGGATTTTCACCGATCCCACAAGTCGTGTATAGTCCCAGCTCCTTTCTAATTTTTACTTGAATTTGCCGTGCCACCAAGTAAGGATCGTCACCAAACAAGTGCCAGGACTTGGTCATGTCAATCATCGACTCATCAATTGAATAGGCATGGATGTCCTCCTCAGCTGCATATTCCCGCAAAATGTCCAGCACTTGCATGCTACGCCTGATATATAAGTTCATATGTGGTTCTACTAAGATCAAATCGGGGGCCGCATCACTATTAGGTAGGTCACGCACTCGCATCACATTAGTCAAACCATACTTCTTTTTTGCCAGTGGCGACGCTGCCATGATTAATCCCGCGCCCGCTTTACTGTCAGGCTGGTGGGAAACCACTGCTAATACTGCCTTCATCGGATTGAGTCCCCGCTTAAGTGCCTCACAACTGGCAAAAAAAGACTTGTTATCAATCATCAAAATCACGCGATGCGGTTCATAGCGGTAATCATACATCATCTTCACCCTCTGTTCCAAACTACTGTTCGATTATCAATTATACAAACATACGTTTGAACAAGCAAGTGAAAACTTATTTAATCGCAATGATAGTTACCTGGTATTCACCAGCTGGTGCTTCTACCTTAACCTTACTTCCGACCGTTTTTTTCATGATGGACTGTCCCAATGGTGAATCATAGGCCACCTTACCGGCTGTAAGATCGGCTTCCAGCTGGCCCACAAGTTGATACTCCACTGTTTCTTCCTCATCAGCAAATTTCAAAGTGACGGTTTTGCCTAAGTCAACCTTGCCGTCTGCGCTTTTTTCAACAATTTCGGCATACTTTAACTGCTTGTCCAAGTAACGCAACCTGCTCTGCAAGTGTCCCAAGTCCCGTTTAGCTTCCGTATATTCAGTGTTTTCTGACAGGTCGCCTAAGGCTCGTGCCTCCTGCAAAATCTTAATCCGACGGGGCCGGTCCTTCTTTAACCGAGTAATCTCATCCTTGATTTTTTGGTAACCGGTTGGGGTCATTTTTTGATAATAAACCATTATTTTCTCTCCCTACTTTTTCTTTTAAAATTATCCACAAGCATTTAATCCTATTTTACCAGCATTTAAGCGACTTATTTGGCACTAAAAAATAAAGAGTGCTAATTATTTTATTTTTCCTAATCTGCATACTATAATAAGCAGTGTAAGGAAGAAATGAAAGTCTTCCGTTACAAAATAAAGTTAATTTGAAAGGAAGTTTTTACTATGGCAAATGAAATGATGAATCGGCACAATGACATTTTTGATGCGATGAATGACTGGTTTGATCTTCCAAAGAAAATTTTTGACAACAATGAAATGGCAAAATTAATGCAGGCAGATGTCGTGGAAAACGACCACGAATACGTTATTAAAGTTGACCTGCCCGGCATGGATAAGGACAAGATTAACCTTAGTTATAACAACGGTATTTTGAGCGTTTCAGGTTCGCGCAAGTCCTTTAAGGACATGTCCAAAGATGGTAGTCTTATCCACCGCGAAAGAAGTGAGGGTCACATCTCCCGTAGCTTCAGGCTCCCAAATGTTGCAGCTAGTGACATCCATGCCAAGTATGACAATGGGGTACTGACCATTAACCTACCAAAACAAAGCGCTAATGAAAGCGAAAACTCGATCCAAATCGACTAGCTTTCCAGAGCGTTTTAGGACACCCCAAGATAATTACTTTGGTAAAACGAGTTCAAATATTGAACTCGTTTTTGTTTTGGCTTAGAATAGAAGATAATTTAAAATTAAATTAAAAAGGAGATTAATTTATGGGACATCAGGTTACCGTCCAAGAAATCGAAAAATTTGCAGACCAATTCAATGCCAACCCTAAAAATCAAGTTATTGCCCGCGCCGCTCAAAAGAGTGGCGTACAGGCCGCCGCATATAACGAGCGGGTGCAAGCTGAATTAAATCGGGTTTTTTCAACTGAACTAGACACTGAAAACGTTACTAACCAGCGCCAATCGGGGCGCTGCTGGGAGTTTGCGACACTCAATATTTTGCGCCATAACTTTGGCAAGCAGCACCACGTTAAGAACTTCACCTTCTCGCAAAGCTACAACTTCTTCTGGGACAAGATTGAACGCGCAAATATTTTTTATGAGAACATTCTAGCTACTGCTGACCAGGCACTAGACTCCCGTACCGTTAAGGCTTACCTTGAAGATGCGGGAGCAGACGGCGGACAATTTCACATGGCCGCTGCCCTAATAGCAAAATATGGGGTAGTACCATCTTATGCCATGCCGGAGAATGCTAACACCAACAATACTCATGCCTTTGCCAAGACACTTGGCGACAAGCTGAGAAAAGATGCCCTAGTGCTGCGCGCGTTAAAGCAAAAAGGTCAGGAAGATCAACTTGCCAAAGTACGCGAGCAACTCTTGAGTGAAGTGTACCAAATGACGGCTATTGCAGTCGGTGAGCCGCCCCGGAAGTTTGATCTCGAATACCGCGACGACGACAAAAACTACCACTTGGACAAGGACTTGACACCACTCGAGTTCTTGCACAAGTATATGGGCGACGTTGACTTCGATGACTACGTTGTCCTAACTAACGCGCCCGACCATGAATATAACAAACTGTATGCTTTACCCTTTGAAGACAATGTAGCAGGATCTTATCGTATCAAGTTTCTCAACGTACCAATGGAATATCTCGAATCAGCATCCGTTAGTCAATTAAAAGACGGCGAAGCCGTCTGGTTTGGCAATGAAGTTGGTGCCCAAAGCGACCGCCAGCAGGGTTACCTCAACAGCGACCTGTACCAGTACACTGACTTATATGGGGTTGACCTCAAAATGTCTAAGGGTGACCGACTACGTACCGGAGCTGGAGCTTCCACTCATGCCATGACCATTGTGGGGGTTGACGAAGACCAGGGCCACATCCGCCAATGGAAAGTGGAAAATTCCTGGGGTGAAAAGAACGGCGACAAGGGCTTCTTTGTCATGAATAACGACTGGTTCAGAGACTATACTTATGAAGTAGTTGTCCACAAGAAGTACCTAACCCCCGACCAAGTCGCCTTGGCAGAAGGCCCAGTAACCGACCTACCCGCCTGGGATTCACTTGCCTAGTAATAAATTAAGATGCAAACAAAAAACGAGATTCACAAGAATCTCGTTTTTTAGTTAGTTCGCATGAGCAGTTCATCAAACCGCTGGAAAAATTTTTCTTTATCAGCCTTGGTTACTAGGGTAAGCTCGCGACCATTTGGATCATCAACCAACCGGCCAGCAGCCAAGCCAGCGGTAATTACCTTGACCCGGTGCTGCTCTACCCGCGCAACAACTTCTGGATAAAGTGCACTAATAGTCGTCAAAACATCCCAGAAGTACAGCTGAGCGGTTTGAATCGGTGGATTAACCAAGAGACTGTAAGCTTGCCCCACTAAGTCAATGGCTGGGTACTTGCGCAGGCGAGCCCAATGCATTCTGAGTTCATCGGTTAAGGGTAATTCCTCGCTACTTTCAAGTCCCACCACCTGCATTGGAATAGCCGAGTCTAAAACGCGAGCAACGGCATCTGGGTCCCAGAAGGCATTCCATTCCTGGCTGCCGTCGGCATTGACCTGAACCACATTGCCATGGCCATTAAGTGACCCACCCATCCAATAAAGTCGAGCAATTTTAGTTTCAATTGCCGGACTGGCATCAAGTGCTCGGGCTAGATCAGTTAAAGGTCCGGTCATCACCAAAGTTACTGGCGCGCTCGCCTGTTCAAGCTTGGCTATCATATCTAAGTGCGCCGGCTGCTGCGCCTGCTTAGTGACCACTTTACCGGCTTCATTTAACATTGGCAGGTAGTTGAAGGAATATGAGGCCGTCCGCCACTCTGCTGGAAACTGATTGACGGCGCGAGAAGTTGACCTGGCAACTTCTAACTTGTCACCACGTAAGTTGAAACGGTCGGTCAGCTTTTGACAAACTGCGACAGCTGGATCTACATAGCCGTCGGCATCAATTGCGCTAACACCTAATAGTTTAATGTTGGGGGCTTGCAAAAAAAGCAAGTACGACACCAGGTCATCAATATTGCCGTCATGGTTAAAATAAATTTCTTTCATCGTTCTCCCTACTTAGACTTAATATAATTTTGACCGTCGGCTGCAGGTGCAACTGACTTACCAAAGAACAAAACCAGTATCACAATCGTAATCACATATGGTGCAATCTGCATGTAAACAGCCGGAATATGGTTGAAAAACGGCAACTGATTACCGATAATGCTAAGACTCTGGGCAAAACCAAAAAATAGTGAAGCAAGCATCGCGCCAAGTGGGTTCCATTTACCGAAAATCATCGCGGCTAAGGCCATAAAACCTTGACCAGCAATTGTAGAAACGGAAAAGTTACCAGAAATCGCCTCGGCAAAGACCGCCCCACCAATGCCGCCCAAAAAGCCAGAAATCAACACACCTGCGTAGCGCATACCGTAAACATTGACCCCCATCGTGTCAGCCGCCTGTGGATTTTCCCCGCAAGAACGCAGCCGCAAGCCAAAGCGGGTCTTGTATAACACCCACCACAGGATGAATGCTAGGACAATGGCAAGCCAGGCTGGTGCAGACGTATCCTTAAACAGAATAGGACCGATAACCGGGATATTAGCCAAGCCGGGAAAGCTAAAATATCCAAAGCTCTGACTAATATTTTCCGTTTGACCTTTGTCATAAATAGCTTTAACTAAAAATACACCTAAGGGCGGGGCCATCAAGTTCAAGACCGTTCCACTGATAATATGGTCAGCGTGAAAGTTGATTGTTGCAACTGCATGCAGGAGGGCAAAGAGTACGCCAACCAGACCACCAACCACAATCCCCAGCCACGGCGTCAGGGTACCGAAAGTCGAGGCAAAAGTCAGGTTAAAGACAATTGAAGCAAAGGCGCCCATCGTCATAATCCCTTCTAGACCAATGTTGGTGATACCGGAATTTTCACTGTATACCCCACCTAAAGCAGTAAAAATTAAGGGCGTGGAGTAAACAAAAGTCGAAGACACCAATAAGGGTAAAATTGTCATTAGATTCATTAGACCTGTCCTCCTTCACTAGCCTGCCGGTGGCTAGCTGATTCTTTGGTAATTGTTTCCCGGCGCTTGCTTTGGGTGGTTTGCTTATTCTTAAATAGCAGCCCAATAACGTATTGGATTGCTACGAAAAAGATGATTGCGGCAATCACAATGGACACAATTTCATACGGAATCCCGGCAATTGTTTGCATGCCTAGACCACCAATCTTTAAAATTGAAAACAAGATGGCGGCCAGCAAAATACCTAACGCGGTCCCACCTCCCAAAAGGGCAACGGACAGTCCATCCCAACCAATATCAAGACTAGTGGTTTGCGTAAAGTAGTTCTGGTAAGTCCCCAGGCCTTGGACGACACCGCCCAAACCAGCAAAGCCACCTGATAGAAGCATCGAGATCATGATATTCTTCTTAGTCGACATGCCAGCATACCGACTAGCAAAGGGATTAGTTCCAACCGCCTGGATTTCAAAACCAGTTGTCGTCTTTTTCATTAGATACCAGTAAAAGAAAACGGCCACGATTGCAATGAAGATGCCAGCATTGATCCGCGAATCGCCAAACATCGTACTCAACCAAGGAATCTTCAGGCTACCGTTAGCGCTGATGGTCTTAGTCGTGTCAATATCTAGGCGTAGCCTAGCCGGCATCACTTGCTGAGTTAAGTACTGACAAGTATACAAGACAATGTAATTAATCATAATCGTCGTAATTACTTCGTTAGTGCCAAACTGGGCCCGCAAGCCGCCGGCCAGTCCTGCCACTACAGCACCAGCTAAGACGCCGCTAACAATGGCCAGTGGAAGCAGGATAACTTTAGGCAGTTGCGGATTAGCTAGCACGACCCAAATTGCTGCAAGCCAGCCGGCCTGCGCCTGTCCTGGCAAGCCAATATTGAAAAAACCCGCCTGCGAAGCAATGGCAAAGCCAATAGCAGTAAAAATCAGGGGCGTGGCTTCACGGATGGTCTCACCAAGCCCGTTCAAGTTGCCCAGAGCGCTAGTAAACATCGACGTGTAAGCGTCCAGCGGATTGTAACTCCACACTAGCATGATCAGCGCACCGATTAAAAAACCCGCAATAATTGAGATTAAGGGCACCAAAATTCTTTTTGTTTTAGGAGTCACTTTAAGCAAGAGTTGTACCTTCTTTCTTGAAGCCCGTCATTAGCAGGCCTAGTTCCTCATCACTGGTTTCTTCCGGCTTTACTTCACCCGAAATAGTGCCGTCATGCAGGACAATAATACGGTCTGAAAGTTGCATGATTTCATCCAATTCATAGGACACCAGCAGAATCGCCTTGCCCTTGGCTCGTTCAAGCAATAACTGCTGGTGAATGTACTCGATTGCACCAACGTCCAAACCGCGGGTCGGCTGAAAGGCAATAATCAGGTTACTATCACGGCTCAACTCGCGCGCAATAATGACCTTTTGCTGATTTCCACCAGATAGGTCGCCAACCGGTTCTGCACTACCCTTTGTCCTAATATCATACTGGTCAATAAGGTCATCAGCGAACTTATTAATGACCTCATGGTGCATTACATTGTACTTTGAAAACGGTGCTTGATAGTAGGTCTGCAGACTAAGATTGGCCGCAACCGAAAATGGCAAAATTAAGCCGTATTTTTGGCGGTCAGCTGGAATATGCGCAACCCCGCTAGAAGTGATCTTACGCACATTTTGGTTGGTCATGTCCTGATCAGCAATGATTACGTGCCCTGAGTCAACGTGCTGCAAGCCAGTTAGTGCCCGCACCAGTTCATCCTGACCGTTGCCGTCAATCCCAGCAACACCCAAAATCTCACCGCCCCGCAGGTCAAAGGACAGCCCCTTGAGTGCCCAAACTGCTTGCCTATTTTTCACTTTGAGCTTGTCTACCTTCAGCATGGTCTGACCCAATTCAGTGCTGGGCTTATCCAACTGCATATTGACGTGCCGCCCAACCATTAGCTCCGCTAAACGGTTGTCCGAAACCTCCTTTACCTTAAAGGTGCCCACGCTTTGTCCAGCGCGAATAACCGTCACCTCATCAGCAGTCCGCTTAATTTCCTCAAGCTTATGGGTAATTAAGATAATGGACTTGCCTTCAGCGGCCAGTTCCTTCAAAATTTGGATGAATTCCGTAATTTCTTGCGGGGTCAAAACAGCAGTTGGTTCGTCAAAAATCATGATGTCAGCACCGCGGTAAAGAATCTTAAGAATTTCTACGCGTTGCTGCTGCGCTACCGTAATCTCACTTACCTTTTTGAGCGGATCAACGTTGAGGTTATAGCAATCCGACAAGGCCTCAATTTCCTGCTTGGCCTTGGTAAAATCCAGCTTCGGGCCATGGCTTGGTTCATGGCCCAGAATAATGTTTTCCAGAACAGTAAAGGAATCCATCAACATAAAGTGTTGGTGCACCATTCCAATTCCTAAATCTTTGGCAACAGTTGGATTTTTAACAGCGACTTCCTGGCCGCGCACCTTAATTTCACCCGCAGTAGGCATCATCAATCCGGACAAAATACTCATTAAGGTTGACTTACCGGCGCCATTTTCACCAAGTAAAGCCAGAATTTCGCCCTGCTTTAACGTTAAATTAATGTCATCATTAGCCTTGAACCCATTGAAATCCTTGACGATGTGCCGCATTTCAATTACATTTGTCGTCTCGTTCATATTATTGTTAATTTCCTCTGTAAAAGACTCTTTGCATCAGCATACAAAGAGTCTTTAAAGCAACTTACTATTATTTAGCCGGGTGCAGCGGCACCTTAATTTTACCGTTTATAATGTCTTGGCGTGCATCACGGGAATACTTCCAGGCCTTAGCACTAACTTTTCCCCGCTTGATCGAAACTCCGTCCGTCTTTAGCCCATAAACCAGGTTTTGCCCACCAGGGAACTTGCCCTGGTATGCCCGGTCGGAAATGTCCTTGGTTGCAATATCAACCCCGGTAATAACTGAAGTCATCACAAAGTTGTCTTTCTTGCCATCCTTAGTCTTATAGTTGCCAAGGTATGATTGGTCTGAGTCGACGCCGATTGCCCACACCTTTTTATCAGCAGGACGATCTTGGTTAATGGCTTTGGCCTCTTGGAACAGTCCATTACCAGCCAACCCTGAAGCATGGAAGATAATGTCAGCCTTTTTAGCATACATTGAACGAGCAATGGCCTTTTCTTTGTCGGCGCTCTTGAAATCACCCACGTACTGGTTCAGCAGTGTGATTTTCTTGCCCAATTTTTTGGCTTGATCGTGGACGCCCCGCGTAAACCCAGCATCAAAGAGGTCAATAATGTCGCCGTGAGCACCACCAATGAAGCCAATCGTATTTGTTTTGGTTTCTGTTGCTGCGACTACACCAGCCAGATATGAGGCTTGCTCACTTCTAAAGTTAGCAGAAGCAACGTTTTTCTGACCCTTAATTACTTCATCGACAATAACAAAGTTCTTTTTAGGATACTTCTTAGCAGCTGCACTAACCGCATCCTTTAAGCTATAACCGATACCAAAGATTGTTTGATAACCAGCCTTGCTAGCCTGGTCAAAGTTGGGCTCAAAGTCAGCGGCCCCACTAGACTGAAAGTATTGGTAACCATTGCGGCCCCGCTTTAAATCGTGTTCCTTACCATAATCCTTAAAGCCTTGCCAAGCAGACTGGTTGAAGGAGTTGTCATTGACCCCGGCAGTGTCAGTAATCAAGGCTATCGAATGCTTGGCACTATCACTCGAATTACCACTGCCACCCTGTTTTCTGCCAGCACACGCAGTTAGTGCCACTCCCGCAGCAACGGTTACCGCAGCGAGTGAAAAAATCTTCTTAACTTTAGTTTTCATGTTTGCCCTCCTGGTTTTAATTCCAGTTACTAAAATATCAACATTTAGTGGTTATGTCAAAAATCTAACACAAGATAAAGTGTTGATGTGACAATATTCTTAATTGGTATAGACCACGAAGTAAGCTAGATCTAGCAAATTTTTGTATACAGCAACGAAAAATTTTAAAATTTTTATTTTTTCGGCCAGTGCTCGGGCAAATTTCATTAGTCACTTTGCTATTAAAATGGCCATTATTAGACTAAAATTACTAGTGAAATTATTTGCGTAAAAGATTTTTAGGGGGAGCCAGGCCATGCTGCACCAAAGAAGCTACCAATCGAACTTGGGTAAAATAACCTTACTGAGCAATGATTATTACTTGCTTGGGCTATGGTTTGCAGAACAAAAATACTACGGCGCTCATTACAACTTGGAGCAAGCTGATAACGTTGTTTCCCAACCACTAAGTCTTGCGGTCAACTGGCTTAATGACTATTTTGCCGGGCGAAATCCGGATCCGGCCGCTATCCCTATCAAGCTTGACGTTACGCCTTTTCGCCAAAAAGTACTCGGTGAATTACAAAAAGTTCCTTATGGTCAAACAGTGACCTATAAAGAACTTTCTCATTGCTTGCAAGCAGGACAGACGAACAAGGTCAATCAGGCCCAGGCAATTGGTGGTGCAGTTGGCCACAATCCCCTAACCTTGATTATTCCCTGCCACCGCGTTATCGGTAGTGACGGTTCACTGACGGGCTATGCTGGTGGAATTGAGCGCAAAAGGGCCCTCTTACGCCTGGAACGACAAACTAGCTAGACTTCCCACTCGTGCTTGAATTCAGCAACAAAGGCCCGCATGAACTCGGTCCGCTCATGTGCTAACTTGGTACCGCCAACCGTATTCATCAAGTCTTCTAACTGGAATAACTTTTCATCAAAATGGTTAATCGTTGTTTCCGTATGCTTACGGTACTGACTGTGACTGACCAGCTTTTGTGGTTTAATCTGGGGATCATAAATCACATTGCCATGTGCCCCGCCAAAGGTAAACGCACGAGCAATTCCAATTGCTCCTAAACTTTCAATCCGGTCTGCATCCTGGACATATTGACCGGACAGGGGTAGCTGATAGCGGTGCTCAATGTTCTTAGCAAACGACATGTGCTGCATTGTGAACAAGATGTCCTTGGCTTCTAACTCACTAAAGCCAACTTGCGCCAGCAAACCCGTAAGCTGCTTCAAAACCGCCTCAGGGTCCGCACAGACCTTTTCGTCAATTGTGTCGTGCAAGTAGCCGGCTGCCTGAATAATTGCTACCATCCGGCTGTTAGAGCGTGCATCCGCATTGTCTTGTAAGTAGAGTTTACTAGCCAAGTGGGCCACACGTTGCCCATGATAAAAATCATGACCGGTTTTTTCATTTTTTAATTGTGCTTTGACAAAATCTGTTATTTTAACTAAATCCACCTTAATCAACCCTTCTTATACTCAAACTGCTAACGAATAACCACGGCCCGTGAATGCTGCTTGCGATACAACTGCATGAACTTACTAGTCGACACCCAAAAGACTTTGTTGGGTGAACTCTTTTTCATATAGGGATCGGCCACTAAAAAGCGGCCGGGCTGGTATCCTACCAAGGTCAATACATGATACGAACCGCGCTGTTGCATATGTAATGTACCAGCAAAGATAACTGGATTGCCGCGCTTTATTTCTGTAATCAAAGTTTGCTTGCCTGCCCCCGAAAGGTTAGCTGCAAGCTTAGTATAAGTCTTAGCATAGTTGGTCAGTGGTCCAGGATAAATTGTGCGAATTTCACCCGGTTGGCTTTTAGTGTATGGATCACCATTAAAGCCCGCAGTCGGCCTTGCCGCTCGAGGCATCTTAGCAATAATCGACCTTAAATCCGTCTTACTGGCAAGGCCCTTAACTGACAACGCCATTTTCAAACTAGCCGCTTCACACCCATTGGGTGCATAAACGGGATACAACTGGCTGGTATAGGTGTACGGCAACTTATAAACGGCCGGTAAAGTCAAAGCGCCAGCATTTACCCACCCATACGTACGACCACGCCGACTAATTTGAAAGTAGGTGCCGGTCTTAGTGGTAGCCACCTTATCTAGTTGCATTAACTTACCCGCTAGCGACTTAGTCGTCCCCATCGTTGGGCTACCTTGGGTATATGGCTCAGCCCACAACTTCCAGTTGCTACTTCGGACTATACGGCTACTGTAATTTCGGGCTGACTTGATGGTAGCGCGATTGGCTGGAGCTATTCCAATCACTAAGCCAATTCCTAATACCAACAAACTTAGCTTAACCAGTTTTGAAGTTTTCATTTCCGCGCTCCTTTACTTAACTACTACGTGGTAGCTCCACGCAAATTTGCTAACCAGCAGCCAATACTTACCTTGATTAGGATCAACCACATAATCGGTCTTGTTTTTTGAGTTAAGCCGCTTCCCAGATTTGAACTGGGGGCCTCCTCCTTACCACGGCGGTGCTCTACCTGCTGAGCTAAAGCGGCACTTCAATTCTACCAAAAAAGTACCCACGTCGCGACAATGGATACTTTTTTGGGTCTAATTAGTTAATTATTCTACATTCGTGGTGTATCGAACCGCCGTACCATAGGCAACAACAGATTGCATATCGCCGGCAATGGAGCCTGAGTCAAAACGCATCATCACCACTGCATCAGCCCCCTGTTCACGAGCTGCTGCACGCAATCGGTCTAAGGCCTGTTGACGTGACTCTTCCAGCATTTTGGTATAACTGCGAATTTCGCCACCAACCATCGATTTTAATCCCGCACCCAAATCTTTAAACATATTCTTTGACTGGGTCGTCAAACCAAAAACTTCACCAATCACTTCATACTCGATACCGGGAACTTTCTCCGTAGTGGTAACCAAAAGTTGACTGTCGCTCATAGATTGTCCTCCTGTAATGGGCTCTTAAAATAATTTGTTAAAACTAAATTATGAATTCATTATGCTAACTTGTCAACCTTAAAATAAGTTAAGCGGGCTCACTTCAACGCTGCGATAATCTTGCTAACAAACTTAGGTGGCATCAAGTTGATTTTGCGCAAGCTGCTTAGGTCAACCCATGCTGGTTCATAGACATTATCGCTGCTAGCGCGGTCTTTTTCTTCGCCGCCAATCTTGGGCGCTGTAGTTACATCGACTGCCACCCAGAAAATCAACTATTCTTCGCCGTGGTCCTCTACCTTAGCCAGCTGCTGCAGACTAGTTGGCGCAAGCTTAAGCCCCAACTCCTCTTCGACCTCGCGTACTGCCGCTTGAAGAGGCGTTTCTGCCCCCTTGGCGCCGCCCCCTGGTAGTACCCAGTAGGCTCTTTGGTCTTTAATCCGGTGAATTAGTAGAACGGCCTTCATTTTTGGATTATAAAGTACTACTCGTGCTCGCATCTGCTTGCCTCCTGCTTAGTTAAAAACCACCACTTGTAGGTCGCGTCTTATGCCCTAGTCCTTAATACTAACCAAAGTATACTTTCGCTTACCTTTGCGGACAATGACATATTTGCCATCAAATGCCTTGGACGGGTCAACCTCAAAATCAACTGATTGCTGACACTCACCATTGATATAAATTGCCCCATTCTGAACATCCTCACGTGCCTGCCGCTTAGACGGTTCAACCTTGGTATCAACAAGGAAGTCAATAATATTCTGACTAGTAGTATCCTTTTCAGCCGCTGGTGCATGCTTGAGTCCCTGTTCAATCTGCTTAACGGTCAGGTCTTTAACATTTCCTGAAAAGAGGGCTGCAGTAACCAGTTCTGCTTCCTGCAGTCCCGTCTCACCGTGGACAAACTTGGTTACTTCTTGGGCTAGGGTCTTTTGGGCCGTCCGCTTCCAGGGCTCACTCTTAACTTGCTCTTCCAACTCATTGATTTCTTCATGACTTAAAAAGGTGAAGTACTTCAGGTACTTGACCACATCGCGATCATCTTGGTTAATCCAGAATTGGTAAAACTCGTAGGGGCTGGTCTTCTCTGCGTCAAGCCACACAGCTCCACCTGCAGACTTACCGAACTTAGTCCCATCTGCCTTGACCATTAACGGTATAGTCAAGCCAAAGGCCTGACGATTTGCACCTGCCAGCTTATGAATCAGGTCAATCCCGGCCGTAATGTTACCCCACTGATCACTGCCACCAATTTGCATTTGGACGTCGTGGTCCTTATTAAGACGGTAAAAGTCAATAGCCTGCAAAATCTGATAAGAAAACTCAGTAAAAGAAATTCCATTTTCCAACCGGCTCGCCACCACATCCTTATTGAGCATGTTGTTGACCTGGAAATACTTACCATAGTCACGTAAAAAATCAATCAGACTAATCTGGTTAAGCCACTCCGCATTGTTGATGATTTCGAAGTTATCTGTACCAAACAAGCGCTCCATTTGGGCAGTTAACGCCAGTTCATTTTGATGCAGCTTTTCAGCACTCAGTAGCACCCGCTCGGACTTACGACCAGAGGGGTCGCCAATTGAGCCAGTACCACCACCAATCACAATTACCGGGTGATAACCTGCTAGCTGGAACCTTTTCAGAATCATGAAGGGAATCAAGTGGCCGATATGGAGCGAATCGCCGGTCGGATCGGTTCCGCAGTATAAGGCCAGGTCATCATGCTCTTGCAAATACTTAGCAAGACCCGCTTCGTCTGTTTGCTGGTTAATGGCACCGCGCCACTTTAAGTCTGCCAAAATATCGAAATTCGTCATTTGTTTTCCTCCAATAAAAAAGTCCCTAGATTCAGGTATGAATCTAGGGACGACTAAATTACTGCTCTTAGCCGTGGTACCACCCACGTTTGCACCTTAAAAAGGGCCTTATTAACGGTCTATACGGGAACCACCCTGCTCGTAATTCGTTGGCTTCGACCTGCCTAGTTTGCACCATCCACTAGTTCTCTGAACTCTGAGTCGATCAACTACTGTTTTTTTCTTAAGTGATCATACTAATTTTGGACTGGTAAGTCAATACTATTTGTAAAAGCCCTTCATCTGCAAGCCGTAGGCCTTACCAGCGGTCATATCGTACTGCACCGTCTCGTAATCGGCCAATAGCTTCTGTTGCTTCTTAGTCAGGTATTTAGGATCGATTACTTGACCCTTGCGTCCAATCAGCTCATAGCCTTTGTCACCATTAAAGTTGATTGTAATCGCTGGCAGTTTCTTGTGTACTTCAGTCAGCAGGGCCTGGTAAGGCGTCACTTTTGAATCAGTCTGTTGCAACACCATAGCGATGAAGTCACTGGAGCTGACAAAGTTATTGGCCTTGCGTGGTAATCTGGTCTTGGCACCGTGGTCACGAGCGTACTTGTTAGAATAAATAAAGTAACGGGTTGAGTGCATTTCTACTGGATACTTGGACGTGTAGCTTTGCGAAACAACACTTGGGTAGTGGTCGCCATAGAAGACTACCGTAATTGGTTTCTTGATGCGATCAATTTTGCCAATAAACTGTTTGACTGCTTGGTCAGTATATTGTGTTCCCTTAACATAGGTCGCCATTTGAACCCGAACCGCTGGTGTATTGAACAAGTCTCCTGAAATCTTACCCATGTATTCGTTATTAGCATACCAATTGTTATACGGCATGTGATTTTGAATCGAAATTAAGTTGATGAACTGACCATCTTTTCTCGAATTAATTTGCTTCAAACCATTGGCATAAGTAGTGTAGTCAGAGTTATAGCCACTCTTGCCCAATTTCTTTTGGTCAATGATCTTGTACTTCGAACCACTATAAACAAACTTATCAAACTTAAACCGGTGATAGTCTTCACGCCTTGAGTAATAAGTACCAATGAAGGGGTGCACTGCAGACCGGTAATCGAAGTTCATCCCAATTGTTGGGTAAAAGTCGTAGTTAGGGACAACCTGAACATAAGGCGTTAACGTGGACTTAAACAGGCCCATATTAAGCCCAGTCAACGTTTCCCATTCCATGTTGGCCGTGCCACCACCGTAACCGGCGCTAAGCATGGTGCCATATGAAGACCGTGATTTCATTGACTGGATGAACTTGACCGGGTTAGGAACTGAACGGTCAAACCTAATCGTCGGGAAAGTATTGGGATCAACAAAACTTTCACTTAAGTTAAAGACAACGGTCTGGTCGCGCAAATCGTTCTTCCGGTTCTTGTTAATGCGCTCCGCAATCTTACTATATTTATCATTCAGTTGCTTCATAGTGGAAGCTGAATAGCCAGTTGGCTTGTCCATAATCTGCAAGTCAATGTAGTTAAGGAAGTTTAGAACCGGACCATTCACTTGGATATCACGTTCTGGATTACGGAAGCGTTGTCGGTTATCAAAGCCTCGGTTAATATGGTAAATAACCCCGCCATCGTGGTTAAACCGCAAAGGCGTCATAAACAGCAGCAGGCTGAGCAGAGCCCAGATACCGCGGCGCTTCCACGAGCCGTGCTTCTTGATCGGAACCTTGCGCTCCAAAAAGAGATCAAGCACAATAACAGCAATAATCGCTACCAAGATAGCAATCACGGTAGTTTTACCCACCATTGGCAACAGGGTCTTCCAGTTAACAATTTCACTGATTTCAGTTGGGTAAATAGGCTCACCCCGGAGCAGCAACTTAATCTTGTTAGCAATTGCCCAACCAATTGCAATCAAGCTAACCAGCATGTTGGAGGTCCAGTAACGGGTAGTCACAAAGTAAAAGATTGAGAACAGCGCATCAAGAAAGATGGTCGTCAAAATAATGGCAAAAAATTTCGTTCCCAAGAGATAGACAATTGCATTAATGGTAGCAGCAGTACTGATTTGAATGCGCAGATTGTCCGCTTCAATTAAGAAGGAGCCAAAACTGAGTACATAGAACCAAGCCCAGGTAAGCAGCTTAACCCGGTTATTGGCAACAAACCGGGTGAACCGCGACCAGATTGCTTCACAGACCTTGGCCAGGTTCGGTTCATTGTCTAAGTAGTCAATCGTCTTAGCCAGTGGCTTGATTCTAAACAAGTAGCGCTCCAGCACTGCCGCCCAAAGCCAGGTAATTGCAGTCATGACCACAATCATGATTAACTTGTCAAGCGCACCCGACCCAGTAAAGTGAAAGTCATTCATAAATCGCGGCGAAATCGGTGCATCCATAAAAATGATCACCGGAATAAAGTACCGCATGTCTTTCTTAGTAAGGGTCATGATGACCTTTTTAAACAGTAAGAAAATTGCTACAACAAGCAAAAACATAAGGGGCGAAGACGGGTTATTCAAAAATTCCCGGTTCCAGTCACCGCCACCGTTACCAGAGATAATCTGTGACCAGTAAACCGCATCAAAACCGGAGACACCAATCACCACCACAAAGAAAGAGATAACACCACTGATTAGTGAGAGTGTTAACAACTTCCCATTGATTGGAAGATCAGCTAAAAACATACCCCATGCAAAAAACAGCACCAGATATAATCCATAAATGGAGTATTGGAAAGATAAGTTGCCCGCGCTCAAGGCAAACCCCAATAACGTGAGCCCACTCAGTACAATTAGATTCTGCTTTACAGTTAATTTGTGCAGTAGATCAGATAAATGTGACTGCACCAACAAACTGAAAAACAATCCAGCAAATAACACTGAAGTACTAGTAATGATGGGAAAGAGCATGCCCCACACCCGCCACATATTGAAGCGTCCTGGCACCTTAAAGAAGAAGAGTACGTAATAGACCAGCAAGGTGGCCATAGCTAGCAGCCAATACTTATAGCTTTCACTAGCACTCTGCTTCTTGCGGCTATACACCGCTCCAAAAATCATTGGCACAATCATCAAAGTCGCATTATGCATCATGTTAGGCATAAAACGGACAAAGGAGTAATGTGCTTGCGCTGCTACACCCTTCAAACTGTACATCTGCACTAGCATGAACAAGGTTGCCGCCAGCATGCAAATAACTTGAACCGCTTTTAACGTTTTTTTGTTTTTATTCATATTCCAGTCTATGTCCTTACTAAATTAATGATGCGATTGCACACCTCTTAAACCCGCTATCTAAAATACCATAATCCAGGTTCAAGGAGCATTTTTAAGCAACAGGTCATAAAAGCAGTTTCCGTGCTAAATTGTGACCAAAAGAGTGCTATCCAATATTCTACAACACTCACAAAACTAAATTTGCAATTATTACCAGTATACAATATTATACTCCGTTTTTTAGCTAAAACGATAGTCCGCAAAAACCGCTGGGCCAACTAAGTGGTGCCAGCACTTGAGCTGCGCACCTTTAATTCCCACCAGCTTTTGGTTCAGCATAATCTAAATAAAGGTGGTACTCCTGCGTTGCTATGTTGCTAAAGTCAAAGCCGCGCGCCACATTACGTTTATTCTGGTATGTTTCATTGTTTTTGAGCGGCAGTAATTTAAGGCCTAACTCCGCACGCAGATAATCTGATACCCGTTGTAATTCCTTGGTTGACTGCACCTGGTAAGAAACATCGTCAATCGTAGCATTATGACCGTGCAGGTAGTCGCTTTTGGCATGCTTAGTGGTATCACGATAATTTAACGCAATCTGTTGGAGCGCGGCAAAAGTCAGGTTAGTCTTAACATTACCAGAAATTGAAGTCAAAACTGAATCAAGCTTGGTTAATGTATTAAGTGAAATCGTTTTTTGAATCAGGGCTGTAATCACTTGGCGCTGGCGCTGTTGGCGACCATAGTCACCCTTGGGATCATCATAGCGCATCCGTGAATAGGCCAACGCACCACCACCACCCATGTGAGTTAACTGATTTTTCTTAAAAATATAGCCACCATACTCAAAGCTGAGGTTAGGCCTAATGTCAATCCCGCCAACATAGCGGATTAGCCGCATAATGCCCTTCATGTTGACCAGGGCATAGTACTTGATAGGCACGTTAACCAGTTTTGAAACGCTGGCCATCGACATAGCTGCACCCCCAAGCGGATATGCCGCATTAATCTTTTCGATTTGAAAAGTTTCTGCACCCACCATCTGGGCCATCGTATCACGTGGCACCGACATTAACGTGTAGCGCTTTTTTTCAGGATTGACCACGGCAATGATGACCGTATCGGAGTTACCCACTTTTTCCGTGCGGTCCAGCGCCCCCGTATCAGTCCCCAGCAGCAAAACCGCAAATTTACGCTGGCCGTTGAACTCGCCCTGCTTAATTTGAACGTGATTACTGCTGTCATAAGTACTATCGATCGCATTTTTGGTGCGAACATAAACATAGGCCGAATAGGCCGCAACTACCACTGTTGCAAGAGCAAAAACACTCAATACCCACGCCCAAATCCGTCGCTTCTTCCTGTGCTTTTCAGCATGTAATGCGACCCGTTTGCGAATGGGCTGATTATCATTATGATCCATCGTTTTTATTTACCAATTATCAATTATTAATACTAATTACATGATTATATCATAGCAAAAAAGCAAACCGTTGCCGGTTTGTCTATGATTTCTTATTAAAATCGTTAAACTTTAGCTCACCGTCAAAGCCAGCTTAAATTCCACACTAGCATCACTTTTTAAAGTAGAGTCATTGGCAGCAATGATTTGCTCATTTTGAGCTAACAACTCAAAATTGGTGGCCTCCGCTTTTAAAGTTATTTCATCTCGTGTTAGTTCAAGTTCATTCACCCTTTCGGTGATTGACCATCCTGCAAAAACCGGCAGGGTAAAAGCAAAGGAAAAAGGCATATCCTTATGTGAGTTGTTTTTTAAATAACACTTGAGCTCAACCCGGTTACCTTCTAATAGATAGGTCAAAATTGCTTCAAAGTGATAGGGAAACTTCTGATAACTGTCATTATCATCAATCAAGGCCAAACTAACCTGCGCATCCCCCTTATCAATGACAGTCCAAGGTAAGAGCTGGGCCCAGTTTTCACTGCGGTCCGCCCCCTTAAAGGCAACCTCTAAATTTTTTCGCGTATCCTGGTCTCTAAGATAATCAATTTGATTATTTTGGTTAACCAGATTTAGCACTTGGCCGCCCTTTTCATCAACGGCCACGCGCAAAACAGAATTTTCAATTGTTTGCATAGCACACTCCAAACTTTCTTCTTTAGAAAATAGCATTTTATCGGTGTTGGTGTCAATTCAGGCTTGAAATCTAACTAATTGGCAGCTAGAAGAGCTTCATTTAAATTATTGAAAAAGAATTATACTACAAAAACTTTAATTAGGACCAAAAAATAATTGGGGCAAAACACAATTATCAATAACTTTCCTAAAAGAAAAAGCACAAAACATTAGCAAAATTTGCTCTGGTATACTATAATGTAATTGTTCCCGAGAATTATAAATTTAGTTTTTGGAACAAGTTAATAAAAAGAGTACCCCAAGCAATTGGGGTACTTTTTTCTATATTCGATAATTAATGCGCGCGTGCGCTGCTTCGGTTAGGTCTGCAGAAACTGGCGCAACAAAGGAGCCATCGTTAGGCACTTCGACTTCACTAATTTTACTCGACTGGGGCAGGTCCGTCTTGTTATATAACCGGCTGGCAAGGGTATCAGCAGCCATCTTCATTGCCTCACGCAATCCTTGGCCTTCAGTGATGCCACCCTTAATATCGGGAAAGTTAATGACATAAACATCATTCCCCAATGGCCGAAAAATGGCGGGATAAGTTACTATTCTGTGCTTCATCTACAAACCTCCTTAATTTGTATGTACTCTTATTATCATATAACAAAACCAGTGAAATTTAATAAAAATTAGTAAAAAATTACGTTTTAACAAAGAAAAATTTTTTCACTTTCCTTTTTTAATAATTTTCTCCTCTTCTTTAAGACGAGCTTAATTGACCAATAAAAATGCGCTACATCAACTTGTAGCGCATTTTTTCGATTAACCTTAAAATCCTAAACCTACGGATCAAGCCTGATCACTTAATTCTTTTTAAATAACCGCCAGCCACTCAAAAGTACAGTCACCAAGCAGATAAGTAGTGAAATAATGAAAACGACGTGCATACCGTAGATAAAGATTTCCGGCTGTTTAGGCAAGTAGCCCGTTACCCGCGCCCCCTTGGCTTGGCTCATGGCAGAAAAAAGAACTGTGGTTGCACTTGAAATCCCAATTACCATACCCAAATTACGGGAAAGTGAGTTAATACTGCCAGCAATGCCCAAATCCTTTTGCTCAACTGAACTCATTACTAAAGAATTATTCGGCGAGCTGAAGATACCACTGCCGAGGCCCATGATTGCGATGCTGACTACAAAAAGCCAAGTAGGTGAATCGAGGTTGCACATCGTGTAACCAATCTGGCTAATTAGCAGTAATACTAACCCGATAAAGGTTATTAACTTGGGACCAATCTTATCAGAGAGTGTCCCGGCAACTGGCGCAGCAAAGAGCTGTACCACTGGCAAAATCATTAAGATGTAACCCGTCTGGCTCGGTGCCAGGTGCCGCGCGTTTTCCAGGTAAAACGGCGTAACTACATTAAAGAAGAAATTAGTAATAAAAATCAATAATGCACACAGCAAACTGACTGAAAAATCGGGGTTTTTAAACAGTTTAAACTGTAGTAAAGGGTTAGTAGTGTGCTTCTCAACGTATACAAAGCTAACCAAACTGACCACCCCAACTAGTAGCATTGCTAAGACAGGGAGAGCTGTAAAGCCCAACTGTTGTCCCAAAAAGACTCCACCAAACAGGGAAATCATTCCTAAAGCAAAGGTAAACGAACCGGTCCGATCAAGTGGTTCATTGGTAAAGGTAATGTCCTTGGGCAGGTAAATAGCTCCGATGATGGCAGCAACAATCCCAACTGGAACATTCAACCAGAAGATATATGACCAAGATAAATGACTTAAAATCAGGCCGCCAAGTCCTGGCCCTGCAATAGAGCCCAGCGCTACAAAGGAGCCAATAGTTCCTAAAGCCTTGCCCCGTTCAGTATTAGGAAAGATTTCGGTAATAATACCATTATTGGTTGCCATCGTCATGGCTGCACCCAGAGCTTGCAGGGCCCGGGCAGCCAAGAGAAATATCAAATTAACCTTAAAGCCAGACAAAAGTGATCCGGCAATAAAGAAAATTGCTCCTAAGCGGAAAATCTTGATTTTTCCGTGTAAGTCGCTCAATTTCCCAAAAAATAAAATAAAGCTGCAGACAATAATCAAATATAGTGAAACCACCCATTCAGATTGACTCATTGGAATCTGCAGGTCCTTGCTAATTACCGGCAAGGCAATATTGACAATGGTCCCATCAAGCGTCGACATGAAGGTAAACAGCCCCACTGCCACTAATATCCACCAGCGATTTTTTTGCACCTTTTGGTTAGTTTGATAACTCAACTTTTCTGACATTTAAACCAATCTCCTTAATTCCTCATTTAGTTAGGTACCTTATTAGAATAGATTATACTCTTTTTTTCTACGCTGCCAAGTAGCAAAAAAACAATCACCTAATTAATGTGATTGTTTTTTGCTACTATTCTTTTACAATTGCACCTACTAATCGTAATTTGCCGCCAATCTGCTAAAAGAGTCTATTACTGCTTTTAAAAATCCCCTATATAAAGCTTAAAAGCAGACAATTACCGCTTAGTATGACATTGACAACCATTCTTGACTACTCTATACTCCGATTAGTTAAATATTAATAATTAATAATTAATATAAATAATTATTAATAATATTATCAATTTTTGATTAGATAACTTTAGAAAGAGAAAAATAAGGATGAAAAAAAATAAAATCAGTTCTAATGAAGATATTTATGATGACTACTCAACCCAGCGCTTTCCTAAAAACAAACGTGATCCTATGTGGAAAGTACTCATGGTCCAAATTGGCGGCTTTGTTGCTTTAAGTCAATTTATGTTAGGTGCCGAATTAGGCTATGGAATGAATTTTTACCATGCCGTTTTATCTACTATCTTAGGTAGTGTAATTCTACAGTTTATTTCATTCGGATTAGGCCTAGCAGGTCAAAAAGAAGGATTACCAACTAGTTTATTATCAAAGTGGGCAGGATTTGGCACAATTGGCTCTGCAATTGTTGGTTTAGCATTTGCAATAAGTTTAATTGGCTGGTTTGGCATTCAAAATTCTGTATTTGCTGAAGGTGTTGTACAGATACTCAATACCATTACACACAGCAGTCTTAACTATCAATTAATAGCTACAATTACTGGGTTATTAGTGACTTTTTCAGTTATTTTTGGCTTTAAAGGTTTGAGTTGGACAACTAATATTTCTATCCCTGCCTTTATTATTGTTATGGGTTTTGCTACATACAATATGCTCAAAGGCAACAGCTTAAGTCACTTAGCAACAATGGTTGCTCCAGGTGCGGCAATGAGTATGAGTGCTGGTATAACAATGGTTACTGGTAATTTTATTGTCGGTGCGATTATCATGCCAGATATTACTAGAAGAACTAAAAACGGTCGTGATGTTTTTTGGGTATGTGTAATTGGAACACTTGTTGGCGAACTAGGTGTTAACATCATTGGTGTATTAATGGCTCATGCAATTGGCTCAAAAGAAATCATGCCAATTATTTACCAACTAACTGGGGCATTAGGAATTGCTTTGATTGTCTTGTCATCTGTTAAAGTCAATGACATGAACCTATATTCAGCCAGTCTTAACGTAGTTAACTTTTTTAGACAAGTTTTCAAGGTAACCCTAAATCGTTCAGTTATGACTGTAATTACGGGGATTTTAGGGACCGTTCTTTCCGTTATTGGCTTAATTGATAAATTTCAGGGCTTTTTGACCTTGTTAGGGGTGGTCTTTCCGCCAATCGCTGCAATTATGGTTGTTGATTATTGGATTTTAAAAACAGACCGAAAAATTTTAGCCGTAAGTCGTCATAAAGGTGAACTACCTCAAACATCTTCCAAACTACCAGTGATGACTGTAATTGCTTGGATTATTGGTATCCTAGTGGGGCAATTTGTTACCTGGGGCGTTCAGTCCATTAACGTTTTATTTGCTTCTGGTCTAACTTATTAATTAGAAAAACCAACCATTCAATAATAAAAGATAAAGAATTAGAGGAATAAATTTTGAGTAGACAAATCACAATTAAAGATGTTAAACAAATTGCAATTGGTGCAGCACTGCTTGGATCAGGAGGTGGGGGTAACCCATTTATTGGTGAATTAATGGCAATTTCCGCAATTAAAAAACATGGACCTGTAACCTTGCTTACTCCTGATGAATTTCCAGATGATGAAATATTCGTTTCAGCTTCAAATATCGGCGCACCAGCAGTTTCAATGGAAAAATTTCCAAATGGTAACGAGTTTATTAACGCGTTTGAAATTTTTGAGCAGTATTATAATAAAAAAATCTATGGTACATTTCCAATCGAAGCAGGCGGAATCAATTCCATGATGCCACTCGTTGCAGCTGCTAAAATGGGACTTCCAATTGCTGACGCTGACGGAATGGGGCGAGCCTTCCCTGAACTACAAATGTCTACTTTTGTTCTCGCTGGTCATTCGGTAACACCAATGGTTTTATCGGACGAGCGTGGTAATACTTCTCTACTTAATACACCTGATTCATTCTGGGCTGAACGTATTGGGCGTGACTTTACAGTTCAAGTTGGCGCCACTTCATCAAGTGCAAGTGACCCGGTAACAGGTAAAGAATTACGATCTGCCGGTGTTCTTAATATTATTAGTCTTAGTCAAAACATTGGTCAACTAATTCAGCACACTAATGACTATGTTTCAGTAAACAGTGCATTAACTGCGTTACTTAAATTGACACATGGCTATAAATTAATGACTGCTAAAATCGTTGATATCTCGCATACAACCAGTGGCGGTTTCAATTTTGGAGAAATCATTTTAAGTGGCCTCAATGAAAATGAAGGTCAAACGGGAAAGATTTCTTTTCAAAACGAAAATATTATTATGCAACTCGACGAACAAATCTTGGCAACCGTACCAGATCTAATTACAATGGTCGACATGGATACTTTACAACCGATTACTAACGAAGAAGTCCGCTACGGAAAACGAATTATGGTTCTTGGATTGCCTGCTAACGAGAAATGGCGTACTGCGGCAGGAATTAGCTTAGTTGGCCCACGTTATTTTAAGTATGACGTTGATTATATTCCAATTGAACAACGTTACGCTGAGTATCAAAATCAATAGGAGGAAAAGCATTGTACAAACTAGGAATTGACGTTGGCGGCACCAATACAGATGCCGTCATCTTGGACGACAAGCTTAATGTCATTGTTTCCACTAAAACTCATACTACTAAAGATATTGAAACAGGAATTAAAAAAGCAATTCATCAAGTTGTTAATACTAATAATATTGAAGTTAGCCAGATTAACCAAGCAATGCTTGGAACAACTCAAGCAACTAATGCTATCGTTGAACGCAAAAATTTAGGTAGAGTGGGTGTCTTAAGGATTGGTTATCCGGCAACTGCATCTATTTTACCTTATACTGAATGGCCTGAAGACATCACCTCTATTTTATCAAACCGTTATGCATTAATTCATGGTGGATATGAGTTTAATGGTGATCCAATTGCGCCCTACTCTGAAAAAGAAGTTCAGGAGAAATTATCTGAATGGAAAAATCAAATTGATGGTTTAGCAGTTATTGGCGTTTTTTCTTCAATCAATGATGATCAAGAAAAAAGAGTCGCTGAGATTGCCCATAAAATGCTAGGTAAGGACTTCCCCGTTTCAATTTCCTCTTCGATTGGTTCAATAGGTTTAATCGGTCGCGAAAATGCCACAATTTTGAATGCGGCCTTAAACAAGGTTATTAAAAATGTTACTGATGGTTTTTCAAATGCTTTAGCTGAGGAAAATATCTTTAATGCCACCGTGTACTTATGTCAAAACGATGGCACTTTAATGTCACTACCCTTTGCTGCCAAATACCCAATTTTGACAATCGGCAGTGGACCAACAAACAGCATCCGTGGCGCTGCCTATTTATCTAAAATCAAAAATGCCTTAACTGTTGATATTGGTGGTACTACTTCTGATATTGGCGTTCTGGTTAACGGATTTCCCCGTGAATCCTCTAAAGCTGTTACCATTGGTGGTATCCGCACTAACTTTAGAATGCCTGATGTATTATCAGTTGGCCTAGGTGGTGGCACCATTGTTCGCATTAATAATGATGACTCAGTATCAATTGGTCCTGACAGTGTCGGCTATGCGATTACGGAACGAGCACTTGTATTTGGCGGGAACACCTTGACTACAACCGATATTGCCGTTCGACTTGGCTTCTGCCAACTTGGTAATCCTAGATTAGTCGAATCAATTGATAAAAAGATTGCCCAAAAAGCAATGACTAAAATTGCGAGTATTATAGAAAATGGACTTGATCAAATGAAAACTAGTGCAGAAGATGTGGAAGTTATTTTGGTTGGTGGTGGCTCTATTATTGCTCCAAGTTTATTAAGTGGCGTTAAACACATAACTAAGAGCAAATTTGGCAGTGTTGCTAACGCTATCGGTGCCACAATTGCTAACGTAGGTGGTGAATATGAAAAAGTTTACCAATATAGTCAGACTAAACGATCCGAAGCCTTAGCTGATGTTGAAAAACAAGCTGGACAGCAAGCTATTATGGCTGGAGCGAAAGCAAATTCAATTAAGCTTGTTGAAATTACCGAGGTCCCACTCGCCTATGCCCCTGGCGAAACGACAAGAGTTAAGGCAAAAGTTGTTGGTGAAATTGATAATTCAAAGTAATACATATTAATATAAAAAAAGTTGAATGGTTAAGTACATTCAACTTTTTATATAGAATAAGAAATCTAGTAAAGATTTAAAACAGGTCTTGAACGACCACAAATTTGTAAACTATAGCAAATGTATTACAATTAAACTTAACGATAAAAATCGAAAAAAGAAGCTGATTAGGTGCGAAAACTGCTAATACCAATATCATCGGCGTCCAGAATATCGATGGAAAGAGGACTAAATGATCGAGAACATCCCTCACAAAACAAAGGCTTATCTTGCTGGCGTCAACTTGTCTGATGCAAACTTTGAATACTACATGGCCGAACTAGCCAACCTGGCAGCAGCAGCCAACCTGGAAATCGTGGGACAAGCGCGGCAGAATGCTGACCACATTGTCAGCGCCACCTACCTAGGTCTTGGTAAAGTCAATGAGATTAAGGAGCTGGCCCGTGGACTAAAAGCGAAAGTCTTAATCTTAAACGATGAACTGTCGCCCGTCCAAATTCGCAACTTGGAAAAATTGACCAAACTGCGGGTAATTGATCGAACCGAACTGATATTGGAGATTTTTTCCAATCGTGCCCGCACTAAGCAGTCAAAACTACAGGTGCAGTTGGCTCGGCTACAATACGAACTGCCCCGGCTACATCCTTCAGAAAATACCCTTGACCAACAACGCGGCAATGGGGGAACAGCTGGCGGCGGATTTGCTAACCGTGGTGCCGGTGAATCAAGGCTAGAACTGAATCGGCGAACAATTGGCAAGCAAATCGCCTCCATCAAAAGTGAATTAAAAACGATTGTTAGTCAAGAAGAAATTAAGGCGAAACGCCGCCATGACAGTCATATTCCCAAAGTAGCTCTTGTTGGTTATACAAATGCTGGCAAATCAACAACAATGAACGGCCTGTTAGCAGCCTTTTCCCCAGAAAATAGGTCCAAACAAGTGCTAGTTAAGGATATGCTCTTTGCAACGCTTGATACCAGTGTTCGCCGCATCGATTTAGATAGTAACTTTAGTTTTATTCTTTCCGATACCGTTGGCTTTGTTTCTAAACTGCCTCACAGCTTGATTGAATCCTTTAAGGCTACCCTGCAGGAAGCTAAAGACGCTGACCTATTAATCAATGTGGTAGATGCAGCTGACCCGAACATGATCCAAATGATTCGGACAACCCAAACTGTTTTAAGCGAAATTGGTGTGAAAGATATCCCAATGATTACGGCTTATAACAAGGCCGACAAAGCCCACCGTAATTACCCGCAAATTGAAGGAGACAGCATTCTATACTCCGCAACCGATTCCACATCGCTCAAAACCCTGGCTAAATTAATTACCAAGCGAGTCTTTGCCAACTATCAAAAAGTCAACTTGCTGTTGCCGCTAAGCGAAGGCAAAGCCTTGGCTTACTTGCATACACATGCCCAAGTTATGGCAGAAAAATATCAGCCCGATGGTGTGCACGTAACCGTACGACTGGCTCCAGAAAAACAGGCAAAATTTCAGCGCTATCTTGTAAACATGAACTGACTTGCATAGCTTCACCATGATTTATTTACTTATATAGCAAAACAACAGTTTACTTCAATTTAGTAAACTGTTGTTTTTTATTCATTTTATTGAATTACTCGTTTAGCAACACAAGGATAAAAGTAGGAGCTAATGACCTGTAAAACCACCCCTTGATCAGGAGTAGCTGCATGAACATACTGATTGTTACCAATATAGATACCAACATGGTATGGCGCATCCACTGATCCCCAATACAAGAGGTCTCCTGCTTGTAGTTGATCCATTGCAACGGTTGTACCGACCTTAACCTGGTCAGTGGTCACGCGGGGCAGCTGGACACCCCCCACTTGGCTATAGATGAACTGGACGAGACCGGAACAGTCAAAATTGTCCGGACCATTGCCGCCCCACGCATAGCCCTTACCTACTTGACTCTTGGCCAAGTTCACAACCGCCTGCGCCCGCTGTGAGCTGGGACCCGTTGGGACTGGGGCTGGGCTTGGACTAGTTACGGCTGGCACGGTACTCGGGCGCGTTTTGCTAGGCTTGGTGCTAACCTGAACTGGCTTGGTCACCACTGGCCTAGGTGCCGCCGGCTTGACTGGTTGCTTGGCTTGGCTTTGAATTTCCGGCTTTTTCTTTGCTTTCTTTACCTTTTTCTTAGGTGCTCTGGTAGCAGCCGGCTTGTCTACCTTACTGCCCGCCTCTTTTTCTTCTAAGTCCTCAGTGTAGCGCGCTTGAATCCACTCATCATAGCCAATCTTATACCACAGTCGGCCCTTACGATCGACAGCCGTCTCGGCAACATTCCACTTACTCTTGTTCTTAGCCTGAAAGTTGATTAGTTGGCCACCTTCGTAACTTGTCCAAACTTTGGCGCTTTTTCCTGGCAGACAATTAATCTGCACCCGCTTGATTGGCTCTTTGAGTATGGCCGCATGGACCATCTTCTGTGGTACAGCCGCGACCACGCCCGTTAGCGTCAGGGCGGTCGCGAGGCTCATTTTCCAAAAATTGCCTTTCATTAAATCATTCTCCTTTGGTAGCAAAAATGTGATCGAGTAAAAAGTACTCGTCTTTATTTTAGTCGTTTTATATATCTATAATCAAGTTACACCGACAAATAAAAATAAAAAAACACTTAGAATAGTTCTAAGTGTTAAATAATCTTTGCTTAAATTGCTAGTCAAGCACCCGCTTGGCAACTGAAGGATAAAAGTAAGAGCTCAAGCTAGCCTTTACAACACCTTGCTTAGGTGCAGCAGCATGAACGAATTGGTTGTCACCAACGTAAATACCAACATGGTAGGGAGCTGAAGCAGAGCCCCAGAACAACAAGTCACCTGGTTGTAGGTTCTGCATCGAAACCTTCTTGCCTTTCTTCACCTGAGTGTAGGTAGTGCGACTGATTTGCTTGCCCGTAGCCTTGCTATAGACGTACTGCGTCAACCCTGAACAGTCAAATGCACTGGGACCATTGCTACCTTGAACATAAGCCTTGCCAACGGCTGCATTAGCAACGTTAACAACTTTTTGAGCCTGGTCTGCTCTATTACTTGCCTGGACACCTTGGCTAACTTTGGAGCTTATACTCTCCTTAACCGTATACCGGGCCTGAATCCATTGACCCTCGCCAATTTGATACCAACTTCTGCCCTTTTGGTCAATTGCACTAGCCAAGACTGTAACTGTCTTACCATGCTTAATCCTAGTACCGGTAAATTTGGGGGTCTGATAGTTGTCCCACACATTAATGCCGTAGCCAGCAACATAATTGATTCTGACTCTTTGAGCAAAAGTTGCAGCTTCGACGCGGGCAGGTCCAAGATTTGAACTAACCGTATTAGCAACCCCGACTCCAGTAACTGTTAAAGCTGCAGCTGTAGTATATTTTACTAAGTCACTCTTGATCTTCAAAAAAATTCCCCCGTACAACTTCGCATTAGTCATTACACCTGTTTTTATTTTTTGATTTTAAATTTTATTAGTTAGGTAGATTACAGTAATTAGTCTACTCGTAAGATATTACAAAAAGGTTACAAAAATGATACCGGTAAGTAAAAAAACCTCACCAAGATATTTTGGTCAGGGTAAAAGCGAAAATTTTGCAGTTTTATTGGTTGGTTTAAGCTTTGGGGTTATTCAAGCACTCGTTTGGCGGCAGCTGGGTAAAAGTAAGCGCTAAGCGCTTGTTGTCGAACACCTTGCTGGGGTGTGGCAGCATGAACAAATTTGTTACCACCCACATATATCCCAACGTGGTTCGGCTTAGCTGCTGAACCCCAGTAGAGCAGATCGCCCTTTTTAAGTTTTTTTAGAGATACCTTCTTGCCAAGGGCCACTTGAGTATAAGTTGTTCTAGGCAGGTAGGTATTACCAGCTTGTTGGTAAACATATTGCACAAGCCCCGAGCAGTCAAAGGCAAACGGTCCGGTTGCACCATAAACATAGCGCTTGCCTACTTGCTTTTTAGCAAGTTTAGCAACAGCATTGCGCTTTTGTGTTATCGAACTATCGTCACCTTGTTCTGTCGTTGCTGCATTAGCTACATTAGTAGTTGCTATCCCCGTAAAAAATAGAGACATCAATGCAACTAACTTAATTAACTTTCGACTATGCTTCAAACCTGTTTCACTCTTTTCAACTAAATATTTCTTTGTCCTAGTTAGAATTAACTATCTTTAAGTTGTTTTCCGTAATTGGCATTCTATATATTACCCATTGAATGTTACACATTCGTGTCAATCGGACTACAAATTAATAAGAAATACTTGATGAAATTGAAACAGGTGGTAAAATCAGCGTTGCAGTAGGCTTTCTGCTAGCTTGTCCAATTCTTTTTTAGTCTTGGACCAGTCATCATTAACCAATATGTGGGCATCCTGCGCAAGTTCCGGTGGCAACTCATTCAGTTCACTGCCGCTAAGCCGGGCTTGGATTTTAAGTGGATCATCACCGCGTTTGCTTAAACGTTCCTGCAATTCTGCCCTGGTACTGGTGGTGACATATAGAAAATAAACTTGACCCTTAATTACTTGGAGGTAAGCAGCGGCCCCCTTAATGTCGACAATCAAAGAAACCAGTTCATGCTCACGCCAAGCCTCTCTCAGGGCTTCTTCACTTGAACCATATTGGTAAGAGCCATATTTAACATGTTCAAAAAAATGGAGGCGACTAAAAGTTGCATCACTTTCAAAATGGTAGTCGCGGTCTGGCTGCTCTCCTACACGTAGCGGTCTGGTGGTATGGGTTAGGACCCGCGGAATTTTAAAATTGGCCCTTAGGTAGTCTGAAATAGTCGTTTTACCAGCACCACTAGGACCGGCAATTAATATTAATTTTTGCAAAATCCAAGTCCCCTTTACTTGAAAACCATTAGTTTTTATAATACTATCTTTCTATTATATTTAAACCCGATGATGAGAGGAAGTAAAATTCATCATGAAAAAAGCAGACGTCAAACCAAATAGTATTGTGAGTGCAAAGTCTGAAGAAGAACTGACCAAGCCCTTTTTAGGCAAAGTGGAAAAAATTTACGAAAATTCGGCAATGCTAGCAATTATCGACTTTGATCAAGAGGATGAAACGGCCGTTGGCGACTTAAACAAAAAAATTGTGGTTAACTTCAAGAACCTGAAGAGTGCGCCCAAGCGCAAACTCAAGGAAATTGAAGCTCTAGCTAACAGTGATGTTAAAGTAGAGAAGATTACCCCGACCAAAAAGGCTTCAGCCCAAGCTGATAGCACTACTGAAAAGAAGAGCAAGTAGGATTTTTACTTAAAAAGCAGCAATTATTCCTGACTGCTCTTTTTTTTTGCCGCTTTTTTGCCTAAAATTAGGCTAGTTAATATTTTATGGAGAAGATAAAGTGAAAGATAAAACAAGAACCATCTTATTTTGGTTTATTCTCATTCAGCCGTTTTTAGACTTGTATTGGTTCTACCACGGGCAACTGGCCAATCTCTTACCTTTTACCCTACCAACCATTATCCGCATTTTAGCGGTTGGCACGCTACTCGGTCTTTACTTTAGCCAAAGAACGGCCTGGCTCAAGCTCAGTAGGCAAAAGTGGCTCCTGCTCTATCTAGCGCTTTGGCTTGTCTATTCAGCACTGCACTTAATACATGTGCGTAATTTCACCAGCATCAGTCCCACCAGCTACGGTTATTCACTCAGCAGTGAACTTTTCTATCTAATTAGAATGACCCTGCCTCTAGTAGTTGTCTATCTTACTACAGAGCTACAATTTAGTCAGAAGCAGTTACGCCTGGTAATCGAGGGCATTGCGGGGCTTTTTTCTGGTACCATTGTCATCTCTAACCTCTTAGTCATTTCGCTGAAGTCCTACGAAACTGGTACTATTAGTGCTAACATCTTTGCCTGGTTTTTTGATTCTAACATCGGATACTCCCACATGGCTTCCAAGGGCTTTTTCAACTTTACCAACATGGTTTCAGCCGTCTTGTTTATGCTGCTGCCGCTGGTATTATACTACTTGTTTACCGCCTTCAGCTGGCATACCGTGACCCTAACCGTGGTCCAAACGCTGGCCATGATTGAGATTGGTACTAAGGTAGCGGCCATCGGCCTGCTTGGTGGCATTGCAATTGGCATTATCTTATTTTTATTTCACCGTTTCGCCCTTAAAGATGTCAAAAAAGGGGGCCGAGCCCTTTTAACTGCGGTCTTGCTTGAAGTTGCTGCATTAGCTATTTTGCCCTTTGGCCCAGCCAATCAGCGTTACCATTACGAAATCTACTTGGCCCAGCAGTCTGATCATGACTTAACGCGTCCCCAGCAGGAATTAGCGCAGGGGCTCCATAAACATCCCACCGGACCCGAGCGCACCGCCTTTTTGCGTGACTTCATTAAGAAGAATTATCGCGTATATGCGCTCAATCCCAAATTTGTTTTCAAGAGCTATCCCTACCAGGACGACCCTGAATTCTGGCTGCAGATCATTCGTGAACCAGGTCAAAGCCGCATGGAAAACCGGCACGTGGAAGCGGCCATGCTCAACCAAGTGGTAAAAACCAATAACAACCACTGGGACAAGTTTTTGGGCATTTCATATACGCGTGAAAATAACATCTTTAATCTCGAACGTGACTTTGCCGCCCAAATTTATTCCTTGGGCTGGTGTGGTATGCTGCTCTTTTTAGGGCCCTACTTGATCATCTTAGCCTATTCTGTATATAGGTGGCTTAGATTCAAGCCTGTTCGAACTTACTTGGTTAGCTCGCTCATTGTTTCTACCAGCTTTGTCCTGCTCGCCGCCTTTTCTTCTGGTAATGTCGTTGACTTCTTGACTGCTAGCTTCATCTTAGCCTTTGTTAGTGGCAACCTGCTGGTTCAGGTACGCAAAAAAGCCTCCTAAGAGGCTTTTTTTGGGTGCTTTTAATTAATTGTTTTTGATGAAGGAAGCATCCGGTACTCGGATCAGATAGTAGCGCATGGCATTGC